>JAFAMK010000109.1 GCA_019233415.1 Vulcanimicrobiota bacterium | reverse complement strand
GTCCGCGTCGGCTTGGAGGACAACCTCTACTACGCCAAGGGCCGGCTCGCGCGCAACGAGGAGCTGGTCGCCCGCGTCGCGCGGATCGCCGACGAACTCGGCCGGCCGGTCGCGACTCCCGATGAGGCGAGAACGATCCTGGGACTGCGCGCGTTGTCCGCGGCATGAGGTTGTCAGAACCTCGCTAGGAACCCGGAGGTTTTTGCCGGAACTCGCGTCGGTTCGTTTCCCCGGGGAGGCCCTTCACTGTTCACGTACGTCGTCCGCCGGACGCTGCAGAACATCCCACTCCTGCTGCTCGTCTCGGTCGTGTTGTTCACGATCCTGCAGAACGCGCCGGGCGGGCCGCTCACGCCGTACCTGCAGAACCCGCACATCACCGAGGCCGACATCGCGCGGCTCAAGCACAACCTCGGTCTCGACCAGCCGGCCTACATCCAGTACTTCAAGTGGCTGTTCCGGGTGCTCCAGGGCGACTTCGGCTGGTCGATGTCCAACTCGGAGCCGGTCACCCAGGCGATCCTCGAACGCCTCCCCGCGACGTTGGAACTGATGGGCTGCGCGTTCGTCTTCTCGCTCGCGATCGGCGTGACGGCCGGGATCATCAGCGCGGTGCGGCAGTACTCGGTGCTCGACTACACCGTCACGACGCTCGCGTTCTTCGGCCAGTCGATGCCGGTCTTCTGGTTCGCGCTGATGATGCAGCTCGCGTTCTCGGTCGTCGGGATCACCGCGTTCGGCTACCACATCTCGCTGCCGTCCGCCGGCATCTCGTCGCAGGACAACTTCGACCTCGGTGACCGCATCCAGCACCTGATCTTGCCGACGATCGTCCTCTCGCTGCTGTTCATCGCGCAGTGGAGCCGCTTCATGCGCAGCTCGATGCTGGAGGTCGTGCGCACCGACTACATGCGCACCGCCGCGGCGAAGGGCGTCTCGGCGACGGGCGTGATCCTCAAGCACGGGCTCAAGAACGCGCTGATCCCGCTGGTCACCGTCGTCGCGCTCTCGCTCCCCGGGCTCGTCGCCGGCGCGGTCGTCACCGAGACGATCTTCGCGTGGCCGGGGATGGGCCGGCTGTTCATCAACGCGCTCGGCCAGTTCGACTTCGCGCTGCTGATGGGCTACATGATGATGGTCTCGTTCCTGGTCGTGTTCCTCAACCTCGTCGCCGACGTGTGCTATGCCTGGCTCGACCCGCGGGTGAAATATACCTGATGGCCACCGACCTTCCGCTCACCGCCGCCGCCGGCGCCGCGGCCGGCGAAGTCCCCGCCTCCCGGAACACCGTCTGGCGCCGCTTCCGCCGCCACAAGATCGCGCTCGTCGGCGCGGTCGTGATCGTCCTGATGGGCATGATCGCGATCTTCGCGAACGTCATCACGCCGGCCGACCCGAACTTCATCGATCAAGTGCACTGGCAAGGCTACCCGCTCGCGCCGGGCGCGTTCGGGCACATTCTCGGAACCGACGAGAACGGCCGCGACCTGCTCGCGCGCCTGCTCGTCGGCGCGCGCATCTCGCTGACGGTCGCGCTGTTCGCGGTGATCATGGAGATCACGATCGGGACGCTGCTCGGCTCGATCTCGGGCTACTACGGCGGCTGGGTCGACTTCATCATCATGCGCGTCACGGACGTCGTGCTCTCGATCCCGCTGCTGCCGCTGCTGCTCGTCCTGACCGCGATCGTCGCCGGCAGCTCGAACAAGGCCGCGCTGAGCTTCGGCGTCATCGTGCTGATCATCGGCCTCACCTCGTGGCCGTCGGTCGCGCGGCTCGTGCGCGCCTCGTTCCTCTCGCTGCGCGAGCGCGAGTTCGCCGAGGCGGCGCGCGCGCTCGGCAACCCCGACGCGAACATCATCTTCCGGCACCTGCTGCCGAACGCGCTCGCGCCGATCATCGTGCAGGCGACGCTCGAGGTCGCGAACGTCATCATCCTGGAGTCGACGCTCTCGTTCCTCGGCTTCGGGATTCAGCCGCCGACCGCGTCGTGGGGGAACATGCTCGCCAACGCGCAGTCGAACATCACGCAGGCGCCGTGGGCCGCGATCTTCCCCGGCCTGTGCATCCTCATCACCGTGCTGGCGATCAACTATCTCGGCGACGGGCTGCGGGACGCGCTCGACCCGAACATGCGGTAGGTGCGCAGCACCGCGTAGGCGACCGCGCCGGCCGCGAGCGGGACCGGCGCGAACGCGACGCACCACACGAACGCGGTGACGAACGCGAGGAACGTGTCGGCCAGCGCGCTCACGCCGCTGCGCCACGCGCCGTCGATGCGCGCGCTCGCGCCCGGCTTCGCCGGCGCGCCGTTCGGGCGGTCTTCGCTCAGCGTAATCGCGATCGTGCTGGTTGCGACGCGGTGCAGGTCGTGCACGTGCTGCGCCTGCAGCTCCTCGATCTGACCGCGCACGTCGCTGAGGTTCTGCTGCACGGTCAGAATCTCGCCGACTTTCCCGCCCTTGTCCATCAGCGCGCGCAGGTCGGCCTCTTCGTGCTGCAGGTTGCGCAGCCGCGCCTCCTCGTCGACGATCGTGGCGTCGACGTCCTCGGCGTCGATCGCGCGCGTCTGCACCGCGCCGAGCGCGGCGAGCGCGTCGAGCGCGCCGTCGAGCCGGTCGGCCGGGACCTCGACCGTCAGCGCCGCGGTGTGAACCGAACCGGCGTCGCGCGGGCTGCTGTCGTTGAGCGCGGTGACGTCGCCGCCCATCGACCGAACCGTCGCCTGGGCGCGCGCGAGCGCGCTTTCGACGTCGCGCACGAGCACCTCGATCCGCGCGGTCTTCGCGAGGCGGTGCTGCTTCGCGACCGACTGCGGCGCCGGTGCGGCCGCGTCGGCGTTCTGCGCCACCTTGGCACTGCGCGGGGCCTGCTGCACGCGGAAGACCGTCGCCCTCGTCGCTTCCTGCGCGTGCCCGGCGACGGCGACTTGCGACTCGCGCGTGACCTCGGCTTCGTGCGTGCGGTACGCGGCCACCGCGGCCGCGCCGACGCTCACCACGAGCACGGCGGCGGTCGCGTAGCGCGCCGGCGTTCCCCACCAGGGACCGCGTTGCGCGCTCGCCGACGCACGCGGGCGCGGCGTGATGCGGGTGAGCGCATCGACGAGGAGGTGCTCGGGGAGCGGCGGCGCGTCGTCGGCGCGCGCCCGCAGCGCGGCGGCGAGCGTCTGCAGCTCCTGCAGTTCGGCGGCGCACGTGCCGCAGGTTTCCAGCTCGGCCTCGACGCGTGCGCGGTCGGCGGCGTCCAGCGTCCCGTTCGCGTAGAACGGGAGCAGCTCGGCGATCTCGTGCTCGATCATCCCGGGCGCTCCACGGTGCCGAGCGCCTCGCGCAGCCGCTGTTTCGCATAGAACGCGCGCGTCTTCACGGTCGCGACGGGGCAGTCGACGATCTCGGCGATCTCTTTCTGCGAGAAGCCCTCGACGTAGGTCAGTTCCAACACCGCGCGGTGCTCGGCGCTGAGCGCGCCGAGCGCGGCGTCGAGGTGGCGCCGATCGTCGGCGCGCAGCGCGGCCGCTTCGGGGCCTTCGAGGTCGGTCGCCGCGTCGAGCAGCGCGTCGAGCGGGACGAGCGTCGCGCGCCGCTTGCGCAGCGCGTCGACCGCCTTGTGGTGCGCGATTCCGAACACCCACGTTCGGGCGCGCGAGCGCCCGCCGAACCGCGCGGCGCTCCGCCAAACCTCGACCATCACGTCGCTCGTCAACTCCTCGGCGAGGCCGTCGTCGCGCACCAGGTCACGAACGAACCGGTGGACGGCGGCGCCGTGCAAGCGGAAGAAGCTCTCGAACGCGACCCGGTCGCGTCCGGCGATCCGCTCCAGCAGAACTCGGTCGTCGGCCTCGCTCATCGCCCTTCCATACCGCTGCGTCGCGCCGCGGTGGGCGAAGGTTCACCGCCGGTCGGCCGCCCTCTTCCGGTTGGAGTCGAGGGCGGCCGCGGTGGGGTCAGTCCTCGGTGGTCTCCGGCTCGGTGCCGTCCTCGTCGTCCTCTTCGTCCTCGCCCTCTTCCTCGGGGCCGTCTTCCATGTCGGTGATCTGCGGGTTGACTTCGGTCGGGTCGGTCGTCGATTCGGTGTCGATCGTCATGCGGAGCGTTTTCCCACAACGACGTTATCGCGTGTTGAAGGCCGGGTTGTCGGCAGACTAAGCGCGGGCGCGCTCGCACGCGGCGCAGCGGCCGGTGAAGCTGACGGTCTCCTGCTCGATCGCGATGCCGTGGCGCGCGCGGAGCGCGTCGACCGCCTCGCGGGGGACGGCGTAGTCGAGGTCTTCGATCGCGCCGCAGACCGTGCAGCGGAAGTGCGCGTGCGGGCTCGCGGCCGGCTCGTAGACCGCCGAGGCTTCGCCCGGGACGTCGATCTTCATCACGGCGCCGAGGTCGTGAAGCCGGATCAGGCCGCGGTGCACGGTCGCGAAGCCGATCCGCGGCTGGAGCGCGCGGGCGCGGACCCAGATTTCCTGAGCCGTCAGATGGCTGCCGGGACCGGCCGCCTCGACGACGTCGAGGACGGTGCGGTAGTTCGGTGGGAGTTCCTGATCGGTAGTTGACATGGGTGCTCGGAATGGGGTAGCCTGCCGGAGTGAGATCGGTTCTCAGTCTCAGTTATACGCGAGAACCGCTCCTATAGCAAGAGTTTCGGAGGTTTTTCCCTGTGCTAGCGAAGGTCGGCCAGCCCGCACCCGCATTCACCCTGCCGTCCACGAAGGGCGCGACGAGCCCGAAGGACCTGGGCAAAGAGATCAGCTTGTCGGATTACCGTGGCAAGTGGCTGATCTTTTTCTTCTACCCCCTCGACTTCACGTTCGTCTGCCCGACGGAGATCACGGCGCTCTCGGACCGCTACGACGAGATCAAGGACCTCGACGCCGAGGTGCTCGGCGCGTCGACCGATAGCGTCTATTCGCACTTCGCGTGGCTGAACACGCCGCGTGAGAAGAACGGGATCGCCGGCACGGCCTACCCGCTGGTCGCCGACTTCACCAAGGAAGTCTCGCGTGCGTACGGCGTCCTGAATGAGCAGACCGGCGCGGCGCAGCGCGGCCTGTTCATCATCGACCCCGAAGGCGTCATCCGCTACGCGACGGTCACCGCCGACAGCGTCGGGCGCTCGGTCGAGGAGACCCTGCGCGTCCTCCAGGCGCTTCAGACCGGCGGGCTCTGCCC
>JAFAMK010000241.1 GCA_019233415.1 Vulcanimicrobiota bacterium | reverse complement strand
GTCGTCGTCGATGCGATCGAGCGCGGCGGGCGCATCGTGCTCGTCGGCGCGGGAACGAGCGGGCGGCTCGCCGTGCTCGACGCGGCGGAATTGCCGCCGACGTTCGGCGTCGATCCGGGGCTCGTCGAAGGCCGCATCGCCGGCGGCGACGCCGCGCTGCGGCGCGCGATCGAAGGCGCGGAGGACGACGCCGACGCGGGGTTGCGCGCGGTCGACGACGTCACGCGCGACGACGTCGTGATCGGCATTTCGGCGAGCGGCGGTGCGCCGTTCGTGCGCGCCGCGGTCCTCGCCGCGCGCGAGCGCGGTGCGCGCACGATCGGGATCGTCAACGCACCGAGCGGACCGCTCGCCGCCGACGCGGACGTCGGCATCGTCGCCGCGACCGGCGCCGAACCGCTGCAGGGCTCGACGCGGATGCGCGCGGGAACCGCGCAGAAGATCGTGCTCAACGCGATCTCGACCGGCGCGATGGTGCGGCTCGGAAAGACCTACGGCAACCGGATGGTTGACCTCGTCGCGACGAACGCGAAGCTGCGCGCGCGGTCCGAGCGGCTCGTGCGCGACATCGCCGGCCCCGACGCCGACGCGCGTGCGCTGCTCGACGCGGCAGGTGGTTCGGTGAAAATCGCGATCGTGATGGCGCAGCGCGGCGTCGACCGTGCCGAGGCGGAGCGACTGCTGCGCGCCGCACACGGCCGCCTCGCCGGCGTCATCGGCGCGCCAGGCTGACCCGCACGCTCGACAGCTCGGCGTAGCCGCGCGCGGCAAAGAAGGCGCGCACGCCCGGCTCGTCGGGCACGGATGCCTCGATCCGCGCGACGCCGAGCTGGTCGAGCCGGCCGTGCAGCGTCGCCAGCAGCGCCGAGCCGATCCCGCGCCGCCGGCGGTCTTCGGCAACCCAGAGGTCGCGCAGGTCGGCGACCAGCGCCCCGGCCGCGGTCGAGATCGCGAAGGCGACGGAAACGCACGCGGCGGGTATATCGTCATCGTACGCCAGCCACACGAAGCCGTAGTCCGGGCGGTCGACGAAGAGCGCCAGCGCGTCGCCGAGCGCGGCCTCGTCGGGGCGGAAGCGCCGCATCAGCGCGAAGGCGTCGAGACGCTCGGGACCGGCCATCGTCCGGCACTCGATCAACGGAGGGACCTCACGACCATGCTCTTCGACTCACTCCGCCGTTCGCTTCCCGCACTCGCCGCGCTCGCGGTCGTCGCGACGTCGTCGCTCGCGGCCTCCGCCCAAATGACCGAACGGCAAGGCGCATCGGTGCCGGGCGGAAAGGTTCGCGACTGCCACGGCTACGTGCGGCACGTCTCGGACGAGAACATCCGCGTCCACTGCCTCGACGGCGTGCCGGCCGACCTGTCGTTCCTCTACGCGCCGAACTTCGCGACGCTCTTCTCGAACGGCAAGAGCGTGCAGACCAAGGACCTCAAGCCGGGGACGCCGGTCCACGTCGAGTTCACGCAATCGCTCGGGGTACGCAAAGCCTACAAGATCTTCGTCGCGAACCCGCACGGGCACGGACTGTTCGGCTTCCGGAGTTGATCGCGGCCCGATGACGAACGGCGCCGCGGTGGAGTCGATCGCGGCGCTGTTCTCGTCCCTGCTGGCCCTGACGTTCGTCGTCGTCCCGCTCGACGACCGGCCGGTGACCGCGCAACTGCCGCGGCTGCTCGGCGCGGTCGCCGGCGTACACGTCGCCGAACCGCCGCGTCCGCTGCTCGGGCGCTACCTCACCCCGGGCGACGCGCCCGCGCTGGCGCGCTGGCTTCGCAACGACGCACCGAGCGACGCGCGCGCGTTCGTCGTCTCGAACGACATGATGGTCTACGGCGGGCTCGTCGCCTCGCGCATCCCCGGCGTCTCGCGCGCCGTCGCCTACACGCGGCTGCAGGACCTCGCCGCGTTCCGCACGACGCGCCCGAACGCGTCGTTCGCATTGTTCGGAACGGTGATGCGCCTTGCGCCGACGGGCGTCCCGAAGCTCGGCCCGGCCGCGACGTTCCCGTTCGCCGGCGGCGACGTCTGGGGTCCGATCCAGACCTATGCGAACCTCCCCGACCCGCCCAAAACCGACGAGCAGCGCGCCTATGCTGCCAAGCTGCGCGCACAACTCGGCCCAACACTCGACGCCTACCTCGACACGCGCGCGCGCAACCGCGACGTCGACCTGTTCGCACTGCGCCTGACCGCCGAAGACGCGTTCGACCGCATCATCCTCGGCCAGGACGACGCCGGCCCCGTCGGCCTGCACCTGCGCGACCTCGCCGCCCTGCGCGCGTTCACCACACGCTGGCTCCCACCGTCGCGCGCATCGATCGAACCCGGTGCCGACGAGCTTGCGATGGTCCTCGTCTCCGCGGCGCTCGCGCACGAAGCGAAGATCGTGCCGCGGGTGCGCGTGATCTACTCACGCCCCGACGGCGGAACGGTGAACGACCCGCTAGAATTCGCCCCGATCGCGACGACGATCGCCGACCTGATCCGCAGCTGCGGCGGGCGGCAGGTCGCCGAAGCCGGTGGTCTGTCGGATATTGATCTCTTCGTGCGTGTACCAGGAACGAACGACGAGGACGAGCGCGCGTTTGTCGACAGCATCCGCATCGACGCGCTGCCGCTGCGGACGCGCTCGTCGTTCCTGACACGCGCGTTCATACCGTCGAAGCCGCCGTTGACGGGAGACCCGCTGGCCGCGGTTGCCGACCTGTCGTTCCTGGACGCGAACAACTACGCGGACCAGCGACGGCTCACGGACGACTTGCTCGCACGAAACGTCGCCGGCCGCATCGACGCGTTCGCCTCGTGGAACACCGTCGCGAATACGGTCGGGACCGCACTACCTGAAGCAATTGCGGTGCTAGCGGGGAAAATGCTCGGCACGTACGACCCGCGAGCGCATGCGACGTTCACGTTGATGCGTTACGCCGACGACATCGCCTTTCACACCGACGTGCGTCCGAAAATCAACAACGACCTTAGCGCGCAAGGCGTCGAGGATCACACCTACCTGACCCCCGACGTCGCCGCGCGCACGGCTTCGGAGAACCGCGCACTGCTGTGGCCGGAGGGACTCGACCTACTGTCTCGGATCGAACCGCAGTTTCGCGACGCAGGCTTCACGATCACGCTGCCGTGGGACCGTACGTTCGAAACCGAGCTGGACGTGCACGTAGTGCCGAAATCCGCGATCGTGCGCTAAAGCGTGCGCCGATCAGGGATCGGTGATTCCGACGTCACCCGAGAGCCCGAGCGACTCCAGCGGGGTGAGCCGGTTCGTCGGGCGGACTTCGTCGAACGAGATCGTCACGTCGTCGAGGCGGCCGCCGCCGGTTTCGAGCGGCGCGAGCGCGACCTCGCGCGCCACGTACGTTCCGCCCTGCAGTTGCGTGAACTCGACGCGCCAGTCGATGCCGTCGAGCGGCGCGTGGTTCCCGATCCCGGCGACGACCGCACGCGTCGGGAGCGCGGTCTTCGCATCGATCCACAGTTCACGCAGCCGGAAGCGGTGTGGGTCGCGCAGCGGCTTCAAGCCGAGGTGATGGAGCGCGACGCCGTCTTCGGCGAGGTCGCCGAGGTCGGTCACGACGTACGTGCGCGCGACCGTGCCGGTGCGGCCGATGTGCGGCAGCGCCGTGACGCTTGCGGCGACTTGGCTCATGTCGGCGGTCGCAGCGATGGGCTGCGCGTTGAGCGCAAGTCCGAAGTCTTGATCGACCGCGAACGTTAGTTGGCCGATCGGGTCCTCGGTCGGCTCGCGGTTGAGGACCGCACCCTTCGGCGGCATCTGCCCGGCTGGCATCACACCGCTCGGACCGGCGCCCATCCCGATGTTGATTCCGTGTGGAACGTGTGGGTGCGCGGCTTCCTCGCGCCGAAGCGCGTGCGCGTGAACGAGCCGTCGCCGCAAATCCTCAACCGTGTCCCAGGTGCTCACCACCTGGTGTGCGCCGTTGCGAAAGCGCACGACCGTCGCATAGACGGCGTAGCGCGCATACGCGCTCTGCGAACGCGCTTCGCGCGCCGCGAGGTACAGCGCGTCAGCGGGCGTCTCGGGCGGCGCTGACGGCGGCGGCGCGGCACCGAGAGCGGTGACAGCGACCAGTGCGGTCGCGGCGGCGCGGAAGAAGCGTTTCGCCGACATGTACCACCCAACGGCCGAGCACGCCGGAGGGTTCCGGCTTCTAGCCGGCAGGTTGGCAGAGTTCGATCAGCACGCCGGCGGTCGACTTCGGGTGCAGGAACGCGATCGTGTTGCCGTGCGCGCCCTTCCGCGGCTCTTCGTCGATCAGCCGAACTCCAGCCGCCTTCAGCCGTGCCAGTTCGGCATGAATATCCGCGACGCGGTACGCGGTGTGGTGCAGCTTCGTCTCGGCATCGCCGCGGTAGCGCGCGATCGGCGAATCCTCGCTGAGCGGGCGGAGCAGCTCGATCACCGCATCGCCGGTCCGCAATCCGACCGCCTCGATCTCCTGATCGGCCACGATCTCACGGTAGACCTCGGTGAACCCCAGCGTCTGCGTGTAGAGTGCGACCACTGCGTCGAGGTCTTTGACGACGATCGCGACGTGGTCGATCGGCGCGTCGATCACGGTAGTTCGCTCCAGCGCCGATGACCTTGCATGAAGGCGAGAGCAATGCCGGCGTCATCCGTCCATTTGACGCCCGTGGCGAGAAGTGCACCTCTGACGCTCGGCGTGTCGAAGTCGAGCTTGTTCTCCGTGATGAACAAGGCATCACCTCCAAGCAGCGCAGCATCGCGCAGAACGGCGCTCAGGATCAGCGAGTCTCGTTGCGCCGCGATGAGTCCGCGGCGGGCGGCGTCGCGGAACCAAGCAGCATCAAATGAGAAGAATGCTCCGTGGGCTGCAAGGAACGTGAGAGCGTGGTCGCGTCGAGCGAGCACGTCGTCGTCAAATGTGGCGAGATCGACGCGGGCTTGCTCCAAGGTCTTAGCTGCCGTCGTCGCAGACGTTGAGGAGACGCTGATCCGTAGGTCTCGCAAACGCGACCCGATGTCAGTCGCGAAACGCTTGGATTCGGCGATCTTGCGGTCGATCGCAACGAGTGCCTCCATGACGCAGACCTCGGGGACCCGAATCCTCGCCTCGGGTGTGCTCGCCGCCTGCAGGATCACATCGAACTTGGCCCTTTGACCCGCGGCATATCCGACGAGGAAGTTCGTCTCGGCGTAGAGCGTTCGCACCTACGCCGCTCTGAGCGCTTCCGTCAGCTCGGCTGGAAGGTGCTCCTCGGCCGGAGCCGGATCGAATCGCCAGTGATGCGCGACGTCATCAAGCCATACCTCGACGAGCCGCTCCAAGTACGACGCATATTTCGAGCGTCTCCTGAAGTCCGCATCATAGGCCGACAAGATGGAGGTGTCGAGCCGGATAGGTTCGGCAGCGACGGGCGTACCTCGGAAAATCTCGATCGAGTCACGATCTACAACGATCGTGAACGGCTTGGCAGTATCCGGCATCGCATGGCGAAGATATTCGTCGAGTTGGCGGTAGAAGAACGGACGGTCAACGTCCTGAATCTTGTTCTTGACCTCGACGACCACGATCGCGCTGCCCGACTCGTCTCGGAGAATGAGGTCGGGCAGAAACTTGCCTCCTTCGCTCATGTGCCGGTCTTCGTCGTAGCATGGGCCGATTCTTGGTGGATCATGCGATTCGCTCGCGGGCGGTGTGCGTGCCGAAAACGCCGCGCAGGACGTCGCACACTTCGCCGAGCGTCGCGCCGGCGTCGACCGCTTCGACGAACGGTGGCATCAGGTTTGCCGTCCCCTCGGCGGCGCGGCGAACACCATCGAGCGCGGCGGTCGTTCGTGCGGCGTCGCGGTGCGCACGGAACGACCGCGTGCGTTCGACTTGGTCGCGCTCGATCGCGGGGTCGATGCGCTGGATCGGTATCGTCGCGCCGTTCACCGACTCGGTGAAGCGGTTCACGCCGACGACGACCTGATCACCGCGCTCGATCGCCTGCTGCGCGCGGTAGGCGCTCTCGCCGATCTGGTCCTGCATCCAGCCGCTGTCGACCGCCGCGACCGCGCCGCCCATCGCGTCGACCTCGGAGATCAGCTCACGTGCGCGCGCGATCAATTCGTCGGTCAGCGACTCGACGTAGTACGAGCCGGCGAGCGGGTCGACGACGTCGGTCACCCCGCTCTCGTAGGCGATGATCTGCTGCGTGCGCAGCGCGACGCGCGCGGCCTGCGCCGTCGGCAGCCCGAGCGCCTCGTCCTGACCGTTCGTGTGCAGCGACTGCGTCCCGCCGAGCACCGCGGCGAGCGCCTGCAGCGCGACCCGCACGACGTTGTTCTCCGGTTCCTGCGCCGTCAGCGTCGATCCGCCGGTCTGCGTGTGGAAGCGCAGCGTCTGCGAGCGCGGGTCGTGCGAACCGAACTCGTCGCGCACGATCTCGGCCCACAGCGTACGCGCGGCTCGAAACTTCGCGACCTCCTCGAAGAAGTCGTTGTGCGAGTTCCAGAAGAAGGAGATGCGCGGCGCGACCGTGTCGATCGCGAGCCCCGCCAGCTGTGCAGCGCGCAGGTACGCCTTCGCATTGGCGAGCGTGAACGCGATCTCTTGAAGCGCAGTCGAGCCTGCCTCGCGGATGTGGTAGCCGGAGATCGAGATCGTGTTCCATTGCGGGACGTGCTGCGCGCAGTACGCCATCACGTCGGTCACCAGCCGCATCGACGGCCCCGGCGGGTAGATGTACGTCCCGCGCGCGACGTACTCTTTGAGCACGTCATTCTGGATCGTCCCGCCGAGCCGCTCGAACGCGATCCCGCGCCGGCGCGCGACGGCTAACACGAACGCCAGCAGAATCGACGCGGGCGCGTTGATCGTCATCGAAACCGTCACCTGGTCGAGCGGAATCCCGTCGAACAGCGTCTCGACATCCGCGATCGTGTCGATCGCGACCCCGACCTTGCCGACCTCACCCCGCGCCTGCGGCGCATCCGAGTCGTACCCGAGCTGCGTCGGCAAATCGAACGCGACCGACAGCCCCGTCACCCCGCTCGCCAGCAAATACCGGTACCGCTCGTTCGACTCCGCCGCCGTCGCGAACCCCGCGTACTGCCGCATCGTCCAATGCCGCCCGCGGTACATGTCCCGCCGAATCCCGCGCGTATACGGAAACACCCCGGGCGCCGCCCGCCGAACCGGCGGCTCCCCTCCCTCGTAGTACGGCTGCAGCGGAACCCCACTGCCATTGCGCTCACGAGCACTCACGCCAGAGCCTTCGAAGGACACCCCCCGTCATCCTGAGCCCTCCCCGTCATCCTGAGCCTGTCGAAGGACGCCTTCCTAACCAGGGCGGCGGCCTGTCAAAATGAGGGTTCCGTAGAACTACGGACGGCGAGGCAAGCGCGGGTGTGGTCTCCTGAGGGCATGGACATGACCGCACAACCCCCACGACTGAACCGCCGTACTCGCGCGGCCTGGGTGATCGCCGGGATCATCGACACGATCCTTTTAGCGCCCGTGGTCGCCGCCATCCCACACGATTGCCCCGTCGACTACGGCGCATTTCTCGCAGTCGCAGCGACGGTGCTGACGGTCGGCGCGCCGCTGATCCTCGGAGGTGTCGTCGTGTTCGCCATTGGTATGGTCGTAAGTCGGCGCTGGCCCCAAGAGTCGGTGGGCCTGGCTGCCGTGAGCGTCCTAGTCGCGGGTCTCGTGCTCGCCTTCGACTGGTTCATCATCCCGCATGGCGGCACATATTCATCGGCCTGCACCCTCAAGCTCGATCTCTGAACCCAGAGCGCGG
The DNA here is from genome assembly GCA_019233415.1 of Vulcanimicrobiota bacterium. GTDB lineage: Bacteria > Vulcanimicrobiota > Vulcanimicrobiia > Vulcanimicrobiales > Vulcanimicrobiaceae > Vulcanimicrobium. The sequence goes on along the minus strand of JAFAMK010000241.1, from coordinate 8,695 downwards.
AGGACGTTGGCGGCGGTGTCAGCCCGGCTACAGACCGTCGCCCCCGTGCGTGGTACCCTAAGACCGTGACGAAGCGCAGCGCAGTCCTCGCCGGGATCGCCGGCCTGTTCCTCGCGGGCGGGGCGGTGGCTCGCGCCGCCGAGGCGATGGTCACCCACACCGATGCGGAGTGGCGGAAGCTCCTGCCGCCCGAGTCGTACGAGGTGCTGCGGCACGAGGCGACCGAGCGGGCGTTTTCGAGCCCGCTCGACGAGGAGACGCGGGCGGGGACGTACGCATGCGCAGGCTGCGATCTGTCGCTGTACTCGTCGAAGACGAAGTTCGACAGCGGTACGGGTTGGCCGAGCTTCTGGGCACCCTTGCCGCACGCGGTGACGACGCGCAGCGACGCCTCGGAGCCGATGCTCGGGATTCGCACGGCCGTGCAGTGCCGCCGCTGCGACGGCCACCTCGGCCACGTCTTCGACGACGGCCCGAAGCCGACCGGACTGCGCTACTGCATGAACGGCGTCGCACTGCGGTTCCGACCCGGCAAAGCCGCGTAGGCAAACAGCAGCGCGAGCAGCGCCTGGAACGGAATCGGCGCGATGATCTTCCACGTGCCGGGTACCGTACCGTGAGCCAGCGCCAACGCTGGAAGCACGACGGCAAATAGCTGATCGAGTGCGCACAGCCACAGCAGCGGCCGGAACCGCCGCGGGTCGGCGAACGCGAGCGCGTAGACGAGCGCGGCGACCACGAACTCGCCGCCGCCGATCTGCACCGCCGTGATGTCCTTCACCGGGACGTCGAGCAACGGTTCGAGCAGTTGCGGCGCGAACAGCGAGAGCACGCCGACGAAGCCGTCGATACCAAACCCGATCGCCAGCGCGACGCGCAGGACGATCGTGAACCAGTCGCGTTTCATGCGAGCGTCACGAGGGGTGTGCGGGCTTCGACGGTCGTTCCGGCCGTGACGTGGACTGCGGCGACGGTTCCGGCCTTGTGTGCGCGAATTTCGTTCATCATCTTCATCGCCTCGATCACCGCGACGACGTCGCCTTCGTTCACGCTTGCGCTGGGCGCGACTGGAATCTCGACGACGACGCCGTGCATTGGCGCGACGACGTCGTTGCCGGCGGCGGCCGGTGATGCTGAGCGTGTCGTGCCGCCTTTCTTGGGAACCGACCGCGTCGTGCCGCCGGGGCCCTTCGACAAGCTCAGGGTGACGGGGGTGGGGAGATCGACGAAGCGCACGCGGAACAGCTTGTCGTTCACCTCGACGCGGATCGTGCCGTCGGGCGTGCCGGCGCTCGCCGCAGCGGTGTCATCTAATGCGGCGCTGGTCGCGCCGGTCGCACCGCTCGCGTCTTGGACGACTCCGTTCGACGCTCCACGTGCCACCCCGTCACCCTGAGCTTGTCGAAGGGCGAGCGACGCGGCGAACGGTTCGAGCGTCGCGGTCCCGTACGATGCGTCGCGGACGGGGCCGAAGTCGCACAGCGCGCGCAGCAGCGCGAGTGTTGTCGGGACGCCGGCGATCACGTACTCGTCGATCGCGCGCGCAAGCCGTGCCAGCGTCTCTTCGCGGTTTCGGCCGCGCACGATGAGCTTTGCGATCATCGAGTCGTAGTCGGGCGTGATCGTGAACCCGGGGAACGCCGCCGAATCGACGCGTACGCCGAACCCGCCGGGCTCGCGGTAGCGCTCGACGGTTCCGGGTGCCGGGCGGAAGTTCTGCGCCGGATCTTCGGCGTTGACGCGGACCTCGATCGCATGTCCGCGGAAACTCGCGTCGACTTCGTCCTGCGTGAGCCCAAGTGGGCGTCCCGACGCGACGAGAATCTGTTCGCGCACGAGGTCGATCCCGGAAATCTCTTCGGAAACCGTGTGCTCCACCTGGATGCGCGTGTTCATCTCGAGGAAGTAGAACGCGTCGCCGCTGACGAGGCATTCGATCGTGCCGACCGAGTCGTAGCCGATCGAACGCGCCGCCTGCACGCCGGCCGCGCGCAGCCCCGCGCGCACCGCCTCCGGAATCAGCGCCGGCGCTTCTTCCCAGAGCTTCTGATGGCGGCGTTGCAGCGAGCAGTCGCGCTCGCCGACGTGCAGCACCGTACCATGCTTGTCGGCGAGGATTTGCAGCTCGACGTGTTTCGGGTTTTCGAGATAGCGCTCGACGTAGATCGTCGGGTTGCCGAAGTACGCGCTCGCCTCGCGCTGCGCGGTCGAAAACGCCGACTCCACCTCCTCGACGCTGCGCGCAACCTTCAGTCCCTTGCCTCCGCCGCCGCCCGACGCCTTGAGCGCAAGCGGCAGGCCGTATTTTTCGGCTGCGGCGCGCGCGGCGTTTGCGTCGGCGATCGCGTCGGTCCCGCCGGGGACGACCGGGACGCCGGCCGCGACCATCGCCTGGCGCGAGCGAATCTTGTCGCCCATCGCGTCAATCGCGTCGGGATGCGGCCCAATCCAGGTGATGCCCGCACCGATGATCCGCCGCGCGAACGCGGCGTTCTCGGCGAAGAATCCGTAGCCGGGGTGGAGCGCGTCCGCGCCGGCGCGCTGCGCGACGTCGAGCAGCTTGTCGGCGTTTAGGTACGACTGCGCGAGCGCGGACGGGCCGAGGTGGTACGCCTCGTCGGCGTAGCGCACGTGCAGCGCGTCGCGGTCGGCGTCGGAGTAGACGGCGACGGTCGCGCAGCCCAGCTCCTTCGCACTGCGCATGACGCGAATCGCGATCTCGCCGCGGTTCGCGACGAGGATCTTGCGGAAGGGGGGAGCGTCGGGCACGGAGCCTTGTGTGCCGCCGCGCGCCGGAAGGCCTGCCGCCGCGCCGCTCAGCGCGCGGGCCGGCTGGCCCGCGCCCAGCGGTTCCCGCCGGTCGCGACGGTTCGCGCGTCGGCCTCGTCGTCACGAAGCCGGCCGGCGAGCGCCCAGCGCGAGACGATCGGCTCGGCAGGCACCTCGGCGGCGCGCGCTGCGGACACGATCGCGTACGCTGCGGCGATCGCCGCCAGCTCTTCGGCCGACGGTGCGCGCATCAGCCCTCCGCGAGCTGCGGGTACATCCCCATCGCGTGATAGCCGGCATCGACGAAGTGGACGTCGGCGGTCACCTGCGAGGAGAGGTCCGAGGCGAGATAAACCGCGCAGTTGCCGACGTCGTCGGCGGTGACGTTGCGCTTGAGCGGCGACGCCGCGGCGACCTTCGCCGGCATCGCCGAGAACCCGGCGACCTGCCGCGACGACGCCGTCGAGATCGGCCCGGCCGAGATCGCATTCACGCGAATTCCGCGCTCACCTAAATCGAATGCCAGGTAGCGCACGATCGACTCCAGCGCGGCCTTCGCGATCCCGGCGACGTTGTAATTCGGCACGATCTGGGTCGCGCCGAGATACGTCAGCGCCATCACCGACGCGCCGTCGCGCAAGTTGTCCTTCAAGTGGCCGACGAGCGCGATCAGCGAGTACGCGCTCACGTCCATCGCCATCGCAAAGCCGTCGCGCGACGTGTCGTAGACCGTCCCCGACAGGTCTTCTTTCTTCACGAATGCGATCGAATGAACGAGCCCGTCGATCGGCCCGACGTTCTCCGCCAACGCGCGCAGCGACGCATCATCGGTCACGTTGCATTCGAACGCCGCCCCACCGACCTCCGCGGCGTGCTTGCGCACCGCGTCCTCGACCCGTTCTCCCTGATACGTCAGGATCAGCGACGCGCCGTGCGCATGCAGCTGCCGCACGATGCCGCTCGCGATCGACCAGCGATTCGCGACCCCTGTAACAAGGATGGTCTTTCCATCGAGCAATCCCACGAAGTCCGATCATCGCCCACCACCCCGGGACAACCCTTTCTCGTCCGCTGGCCCAGCACGCTTGCCTTGCTGAGGAATCACCCCCGCCGCCAACAGATCGGCCGCGGCGCGCGTCCTCTCGTCGTGAGACGAATCGGAAGCGCGCTCTTGGCCGGGCTCTTGTCGCTCGCGTGGTCGGCGGCGCCGGCGATGGCCGCGGGCGATGCGAGCGACGTCATCGTCGAGGTGGTCGACGCAGTGAGCGGTGCGCCGGTCGCGCTGGCGCGCGTCCTCGTGGCTGGCGAGACCGGGACGATCGGCTACACCGACGCCGAGGGCCGCGCGCGGTTCGAGTCGGTCGCGACCGGCGCGTACCGCGCATCGGTGACGAAACGCGGCTATGCGGTCGCGCGCTCCCCGCTGTTCGACGTCACGGCGAACCGCTCGACGACCGTGCGCGTGCGGCTCGCCCGCCCGTCGACCGGCGGGCTGCAGCGCATCGGCGGCGTGACGGTGACGAGCTCTCCGGCGCGGACCTCGCGCGAGGTCGGGCAGGACGACGCGCTGCGTCATCTCGACGGCTCACTGCGGGACGCGCTCGGCGATCTTCCGGGACTGACCGGCAGCGGCGACGCGCTCTCCATCGACGGCAACGATCCCTCGCAAACCGGGACCAGCGTCGACGGTGTCCCGATCCCGGGCGCGGGAAGCAGTCTCGGCGACCGCGGGATCAACGCGGACTTGTTCGCCGGCGCGAGCGCCAGCTCGGGTGCGGCGCACGGTTCGCTCGGTGGCGACGTCGGATTCCGCACGCTGCAGCCGACGCGCTACGCGCAGCAGCAGGCGACGCTGCAGTACGGCAGCGACGATGCGTCGAGCGCGATCGTCGCAGCGCGCGGTTCGATCCGCAATCTCGGCTACGTCGTTGAGCACGCGGCGCGCGGGCGAACGAATCCGTTGACCGGGCAGACGTTCACCGACGAGAGCGGCCTGACGTACCGTCACGACGGCGATACGTTCGCGTCCGGCGACCTCGCAAAGCTGCGCTGGTCGCCCTCGCTCGCGCAGACGCTCACGGTCACCGGCAGCGCGACCGACGAAACCGACGGGCTCGCCTGTGCGCAGCGGACCGCGCTGTTCCCGTGCGGTGACGGGCCGGGACTTGCGACGCACCGCCGCGGCGCGTTCGCGACGCTCGCCGAGAACGCGACGATCGGCGCGACATCGGTGTTCCTCGCCGGCTTCACGAGCGCGTCGCGCGACGACGCCGACCTGACGCATGCCATGTTCGCGGGCGTGCCGGCGCCGCAGGCATCGCAGACGCGCTCATACGCGCACGGCGCGACGCTGAACGTGCAACTTCCGGCCGGCGATCATCACGACCTCGCGCTCTCGGCGAGTGCGTACGGCCTGGCGGTCGACGGCACCAGCACGAATGTGCTCGGAACGTTCGCCCTCGGCGACCGGCTCGCGTACCGTGGGGCGACGCTCGTCGACCGGCTGCGGCCGAACCAACGGCTGACGTTCACCGCGCGTGCCGGCGTCAACGGCGGACGTGGGAATGCCAGCGCAGCGGGCGGCCTCGACGCACGCTGGCAACCGTCGCGCGACGTCGCGTACGATCTTGCCGGAAGCGCCGGCGACGCGGGCGCGACGACGATCGTCACCGGGGCCGGCCTCCCCGACCCGCGCTCGCTGACGTACGACTGCGGCGCGAACATCGCGCTCGGCAACGTCGCGTCGGTCAACGCAGCACGGCAACGCTCGTCGTCGCTGCGTGCGAGCGCCGAGCGCTCCGGCCGGCACGCGCACGTCGCGCTGACCGCGTGGACGCAGCGCCTTCAAGGCGCGCCGGTTCTCGCCGCGTACGACGCCGGGGCACTCGGACTTCCATCCGCCTACGTGCAATCCGTCGCGCAGCTCGCGTCGTCGCCGTACGTCTGCGGCGCGGGTGCGGCGCCGGCGCTCGCATTCACCGGCTTCGTTCCCGCCGACCAGCTCAACCGCGGCGCGACGCTCGCCGGCACATGGGAAATCGGCGCGGCGCTCATCGCGGGGTTTGCCTCGGTGCAGTCGCGCTTCGTCACCGCCGGATCGCCGCTGACGAATGCACTCAGTCCCGTAGGCGCGCAGGTGCCGGACGTCCCGCTCCACCGCGCCGGTCTCGTCGTCACCGAGAAGCTCGGCCGCGCGGTCGACCTTCTCGCGAACCTCAGCTACACCGCGGCGAACAACGCGAACCGCCTTCCCGCGTACACCGTCGTGAACGCCGGGCTTGCGGCGCCGCTGCGCGCCGGAACGCTCGCGCTCGTCGGCCGCAATCTGACGAACCGCTTCCCGGGACCGTACGTTCCGGCCGCCGACGTCGTCGCGTTCCCGCGCGCCGGCGCGCCGCCGCTGCCGCTCCTCGCGCAGCCGCTGACCCCGCGTTCGGTTGCGTTGACCTACACGGTGCGCGTCGGACGGCTCGGCTCCGGTGGAACCGGCGCGGGGACGACCGACGCGTCGAGCGAGCCCGACGGAGGCGGTGAAGGTGGTGGGTCAGGCGTCCGCATCGCGATCAATGCCCGCGAGGTCCCGAACGCGGCGCCGGCCAACGCGTTGACGATCGATCCGGACAACGCGGAGTGCACGCCGGTGGCGGCGCGCGTCGCGCAGCCGGTTCTCGACAAGGTCGGTGCAACGCGCGACGCCGCCGAACGCGCGAAGAGCGGCGGCCGGTATCCGGCGTCGCTGCGCGGTCTGCCGGCGACGGTGCTCGGACTGCGCATCGTCTATGCCGCGTACGACGACGGCGCACGCTTCGCCGTGAGCATCGACGGCCCGATCCGGCAACTGGCGCCGGTGGTGAACTGCGCGAATCTCGCGATCGCCGGACCCGACGACGTCACGAGCCACCATCTCTACCGTCCCGCCGGACCGCCGAAGAGTTCGTTCTCCGTCATCTACTCGCCGCTCGTCGGAATCTATCTGCTTCCGGGCGGACCGCCCCCGCGCGGCGCCGTCCGCGTCCAGGCGACGTTCGATCCCGAACCCACCGGGGCGCCGGCCGATCCGTTCGCGGAGCGCACGGAGTGCCCCGCGTCGTCGAAGCCGGTTGCCGATGCGGTCGTCGCGGCACTGCGCACCGCCCGCGCCGCGCAACGCGCGGGCACGCCGGTCGCATCGACCGACGTGGTCGACCTCGTCGCACACGGGACGGGCACCGGCGCCTGGCTCGAAGTCGGTCTCAAGGACGACCTCGCGCAGTCGGCGGTTCTGCAGTGCCTGCACGTCGCCGGCATCCCGCGCCAGCACCTGAAGTCCGCTGGGATCGACGACACCCGCCGCTATGGCGTGCTGGGCTTCGCCGACCGCTTCGGCATCTACCAGGTCTCCCCGCCGGACGAACGCTGAGGGAGCGCGCGTGCTCGTCTGCGAACCCGGTCGGCAGCGTGACCCCGCAACGCGCCCGCTCCGTATGACACCCGACGTCCGCGCCGCGCAGGCCGGCGACGCCGACGCGCGCGACCGCGTCCTGCGCGCCTTCTGGCCGCGTGCATATCGGCTCGCGTACGCGGTCCTCGGCAACCGCGCCGCCGCCGAGGACGCCGCGCAAGAAGCGCTGATTCTCGCCGCCGCGCGGCTCAACAGCCTGCGCGAACCGGAAGCGTTCGACGTATGGTCGGCGCGCATTGTCGTCAACGCCGCGCGCTCGGCGGCGCGGCGCCGGCGTCCCGAGCGTCCGCTCGACGGTGCGCACGCCGTGGCGCGTTTCGACGACGACGCCGTCGTCCGCCTCGACGTCGCGCAGGCGCTCGCCGCGCTCCCCTCGTGGCTACGCGAGCCCGTCGTGCTGCGCTACGTCGAAGGCTTCAGCAGCGCGCAGATCGGCGCATCGCTCGGCGCACCGGCCGCAACGATCCGCTTTCGCCTCCTGCTCGCGCGCCGCCGTCTCGCCACCGCACTCGCCGACCGCGTCCGCGTCGCCGAGGAGTACGCACGATGAGCCACGACCCGCTCGCGCCGCTAATCCACGACGCATACCGCGACGTCCCCGTCCCACCGTATCCGGCAAGCGCCGTCGCACACGTGACGACCGGAGAGATCGCGCCGCGGCGCCGCGCGACGGTGCTGCAACTCTCGTTCGCAGGTTCGATCGGTCTGGTCGTCGGCGCGCTCGTCGTCAGCCTGTCGTGGCCGCTGCACGACCGCATCGTGGACGGCTTCGCCGCGCTCGGCCTTCACCACGAAGCGCTAACCGACGACGGTATGCACGTCATCTCGCTCGACGAAGCGCGCCGCGCCGCGCGTTTTCCGCTCGTCGTGCCGTCCGGCGTACCGGTCAGCTCGGTAGAAATTGCCGGCGACGCCGACACGGTCCGCCTCGACCTCGAACCCCACTCCGGCAACCACGTCGTCGTCCTCGAACGCCCCGCAAACACCGCCACCGGCCTCCCCCAAGGCACCTGGACGAAAGGCTCGACCGCAATCACGGTCATCGTCCCCGCAGGCACCGACAGCGCCATCCTCAACCGCATCCGCACGCTCCCACCGCCGCCGTAGCGGCTACGCAGGATCAGGCCACGGCCCGCCTTTTCGGTGGTCGTCCGCCGAGTCGGCCGTTCGCGGCGGAAGACGTCGCCTTCTTCGCGCTCGTGCGCGAGCCGAGCAGTTGTGCTGCCGCTTTCCGGACCGTCGCTTCGCCAGCTGCCGCGATCATCAGCGTCTCCAACCGAACGCCGACATCGGGAACGTCGAACCAGATGGCGTTGCCGGGTTCCTCGATTTCGAGCTTCCGAAGCGCCGCAGGCGCGACACGCTGAAAGCCGGGAAGCCGCTTCCTCGGGACGATGATCGTCGAGCCGGTGCTGAGCCGAACGACGAGCGCGTCATACGCCTTGGCATAACGCGCTTCCACGATCGTCGTCATCTCCTTTGCCG
>JAFAMK010000166.1 GCA_019233415.1 Vulcanimicrobiota bacterium | reverse complement strand
ACAGCACCACGCGCTTGCCGCGCTGCGCGAAATCGAGCGCCAGCGGAACGCCCCCCTGCCCCGACCCGATGACCGCGAGATCGTACCGCATCGCCCGTTACGTCCCCGAGCCCCGCAGGCGGTTCCTTCAGACGCGCACGGTCACTTCGAAGTCGGCGGCGACGTGCGGATGCGACGGGCCGTTGTACTCGACGAGCTGGTCGATGAGTTTCGCGACGAGCCCCGTCCAGCCGGTCTGATGGGAAGCGCCGAGCCCTTCGCCGGTATCGGCATGATAGTACTCGTGGAAGAGGAGCTGGTCGCGCCAGTGCGGGTCCGTCTGGAAGAGCGTGCTCGTGCCGTTGAACGGGCGGCGCCCGCCGGCGTCGCGCCGGTACAGTGCGACGAGCCGGCGGGACAGCGCGAGCGAAATCTCCCACAGCGTGAGCATCTGGCCCGAGCCGGTCGGAAACTCGACCCGGTAATCGTCGCCGAGGTAGAAGTGAAACTTCTGTAGCGACTCGATCAGCAAGAAGTTGATCGGGAACCAGATCGGCCCGCGCCAGTTCGAGTTTCCGCCGAACAGCCCCGTCGTCGACTCGGCCGGCTCGTAGTCGCACCGAAACTCCTCGCCGCCCAGCTTGAGCACGTACGGGTGGTCGCGGTGGAAGCGCGAGAGCGCGCGAATGCCGTGCGGCGAGAGGAACTCGTCCTCGTCGAAGACACGGCGCAGGATGCGGCGCAGGCGGTCCGGTCCGCAGATCGCGAGCAGCCGCCGCTCGCGCATCCCGCCGACGTCGATCCGCGCGACGTTCTCGGCCAGCTCCGGGCGGTTGGCGAGAAACCACTCGACGCGGTGCTTGAAGCGCGGCATCCGCTCGAGCGTCCCCGCCGCGAGCGGCTCGACCGCGAAGATCGGGACGATCCCGACGCCGCTGCGCACCTTGACCGGGATGCGGTGCCCGTCGGCGAGGTAGAGCTGGTCGTAGTAGAACTCGTCGCCGGGATCCCACAGCCCGTACTCGTCCTCGCGCTCCGAGTTCATCGCGTCGGCGATGATCAGAAAGTGCTCGAAGAACTTCGAGGCGATGTCCTCGTAGACGTCCTCGACCTTCGCCAACTCGATCGCGATCGCGAGCATGTTCAGCGCGTAGACCGCCATCCACGACGTCCCGTCGCTCTGCGCGAGGTACGCGCCGCCGGGGAGCCGGCTGCCGCGGTCGAACGGGCCGATGTTGTCGAGCCCGAGAAACCCGCCCTGGAAGACGTTGCGCCCGCTGACGTCCTTGCGGTTCACCCACCAGGTGAAGTTCATCAGCAGCTTCTGAAAGACGCGCTCCAGGAAGCGGAAGTCGCCGACGCCGCCGTTGCGCCGCGCCTCGATCTTGTAGATGCGCAGCGCGGCCCACGCGTGGACGGGCGGGTTGACGTCGTCGAACGCCCACTCGTACGCGGGAAGCTGGCCGTTCGGGTGCATGTACCACTCGCGCGTGAGCTGCGAGAGCTGGTGCTTCGCGAACTCCGGGTCGATCATCGCGAACGGGATCACGTGAAAGCCGAGGTCCCACGCCGCGTACCACGGGTACTCCCACGTGTCGGGCATCGAGATCACGTCGTCGTTGTAGAGGTGCGTCCAGTTCGCGTTGCGGCCGTGCTTGCGCTCGGGCGGCGGCGCCGGCGTCAGCGCGTCGCCGTTCAGCCAGTCGCGCACCACGAAGTTGTAGAACTGCTTCGACCAGATCATTCCGGCGAACGCCCGCCGCTGGATCGTCCCCGTCTCCGCGTCGCAGCCCGGCGTGAGCCCGGCGTAGAAGCGGTCGGCCTCGTCTTCACGGTGGTCGAACGTCGCGTCGAAGTCGGCGTCGATCCCGTTGCCGCCGGGGTCGTCGGTCAGCCGCAAGCGCACGGTGTGCGTCGCGCCCGGTTCGAGCACCCAGCGGTAGTGCAGCGCGCACTTCGAGCCGACGCGTCCCGGATTGATTCCGCGCCGGTCCTCGCCGCGCACCGCACGGTCGATCCCGCTCTTCACGTACGGCGAGGGCGAATGCCAGTTGAAGGCGCCCTCGTAGTCGGTCTCGTTCTCGGTGAAGAGCACGTCGGACGCGCCGCCGTCGGCGAAGAGCCAGCGCTTCCCGAGCGTCGCGTGGTCGGCGACGAGGAGCCGGTCGGCGTGATCCGGCACCGGGCGAATCGTCGGGCGCGGCACCCCCGGCTTCCACGACCACTCGTTGCGGAACCACAGGTGCGGGAGCAGGTGCAGCGGCGCGGTCGCGCGGCCGCGGTTCGTCGCGGTGATCCGGATCAGCACGTCCTCGATGTCGCGCTTCGCGTACTCGACCGTGATGTCGAAGTACGCGTCGTCGTCGAAGATGCCGGTGTCGGCGAGCTCGAACTCGCGCGCCCCGCGCCCGCGCGCGGCGTTCTCCTCGCGCAGCCGTTGGTACGGAAAGGCGCGCTGTGGATAACGGTACAGCGCCTTCAGGTACGCGTGCGACGGGACGGCGTCGAGGTACCACCAGTACTCCTTGACGTCCTCACCGTGATTGCCCTGATGGCCGTTCAGCCCGTAGAAGCGCTCCTTGATGATCTCGTCCTGCTCGTTCCAGAACGCGGGCGCAAAGCAGAGCCGCTGGTGGTTGTCGCAGATGCCGAGGATGCCGTCCTCGCCCCAGCGGTACGTGCGCAGCCGCGCCATCTCGAACGGGAAGTAGTCCCAGGCGTTGCCGTCGGCGCTGTAGTCCTCGCGCACCGTTCCCCACTGCCGGTCGCTCAGATACGGCCCCCAGCGCCGCCAATGCTCGGCCCGGCGCGACGCCGCGTCGATCCTGGCCCGCTCCGGGTTGGATTGCATTCTAACGGCGCTCCGCCCCAGGCTCCGCGCCCCCCACGCGTTGCGTGGGGCCCCCGGTCCGACCTCGCAACGGGCATCGAGGCGTTGCACGATCCCTCGGCGCTCGGTCCATCGACATGATCTTTGGTCGGTCGGGCTGCGCGAGGTTTCCTCTAGCTTGGCAGTCCAATGCAGCGGGTGTGCGGTATGGGCGTGCGCTGTGCGGCGACCTCGCCGCGGCCGAGTCGCGTGAGTGGCTGCTCACCAACGGCCGCGGCGGCTACGCGCTGGGGACGGTCGCCGGGACGCTGACGCGGTGCTACCACGGACTACTCGTTGCCGCGCTCGATCCGCCGGTCGCGCGGCGGCTCGTCGTCGCGAAGCTCGAACTCGACGTCGACTACGACGGGCGAACGTACGCACTCGCGACGAACCGCTGGCGCTCGGGCGCAGTCGCGCCGCAGGGCTGGAAGCTGATCGAAGCATTCACGCTCGACGACGGGCTGCCGACCTGGACCTACGCGCTCGGCGACGCGCTGCTCGACGTGACGCTCGCGATGCCGTTCGGCATCGACGCGACCGCCGTCGCGCTCAGCGTGACGCGTGCGCGCGGCCCGCTCGCCGTGCGTGCGCGGCTCGTCGTCGCCGACCGCGACCACCACGGCGGCCCGCTCCCCGACCCCGCGTCGTTCGCACCCGCGCTCACCGACGGCGGCGCGACGGTCGCGCTGCCGGCATCGGGGCGCACGCTGCACGTCTTCGCGCCGGGCGCGAGCGCGGAGGTCGCGGCGGACCGCTACGCCGGGTTCGCGCTGCCGCGCGAGACCGAACGCGGGCTGACCGACGTCGACGACTACGCGCACGTGCTGACGCTCGCGTGGGAACTCGCGGAAGGGCGCAACGCGGGCGTCGTGCTGTCGCTCGATCCGGCGGTGCCGCGCGACGCGCACGCGGTCGTCGCGACGCGGCGCGCAGCGAACCGCGCGCGGGCGAGCGCGCAGCCGACGCCGCTGCTCGGGCGGCTCGCGCTCGCGGCCGACGCGTTCGTCGTCGCACGGGGCGAGCCGCCGCACGCGGGGACGACGATCCTCGCCGGCTATCCCTGGTTCACCGACTGGGGGCGCGACACAATGATCGCGCTGCCCGGACTGCTGCTCGCGACCGGCCGCCCCGACGACGCGGCGAGCGTCCTGCGCACCTTCGCCGCGCACGTCTCCGAGGGAATGATCCCGAACCGCTTCCCCGACTCGGGCGGCCCGGCCGAGTACAACACGATCGACGCATCGCTGTGGTTCGTCGAAGCGGTGCGTGCGTACGTCGCCGCGACCGACGACGTCGCGTTCCTGCTCGACGTCTTCCCCGCGGTGCGCGCGGTGATCGACGGCTACCGCGGTGGGACGCGCTACGGGATCGGCGTCGACGACGACGGGCTCGTGCGCGGGGGCGCCGACGGCGCGCAGCTGACCTGGATGGACGCGAAGGTCGGCGACCGCGTCATCACGCCGCGCCGCGGCAAGCCAATCGAGGTCAATGCACTCTGGTACAACGCGCTGCGCGCGTGCGAGACGTTCGCACGCCGCCTCGGCCGCCCACCGAACGCGTACCGCGCCTACGCCGACAAAGCCGCCGCCGCGATGGAGCGCTACTGGAACTCGCGCCTAGGCTGGTGCTACGACGTCCTCGACGGCCCGAACGGCGACGACGCCTCACTCCGCCCGAACCAGCTCTTCGCCGTCTCGCTCGATACGAGCCCGTTCGACACCAACCGCGCCCGTGCGATCCTGGACGTCTGCGCCTCGCACCTGTGGACCTCGCTCGGCCTGCGCACCCTAGCGCCGAACGACCCGGCCTACCGCGGCAGAATCGTCGGCGACCAAGCCGCCCGCGACGCAGCATACCACCAGGGCACCGTCTGGCCATGGCTGCTCGGCCCATTCCTCCGCGCCCACCTGCGCGCATACGGCGACCCCGCGCGCGCCCAAACCTTCGTCCAACCGCTCCTCGACGCGCTCGATGCCGACGCCCTGGGGACCCTCCCCGAAATCGCCGACGGTGACCCACCCCACGCCCCGCGCGGCTGCGTCGCGCAAGCCTGGAGCGTCGGCGAACTGATCGCGATTCTGAAGCTCCTAGACGGGAAGGCACCGCGGCCGGGCACCGCGTGAAACAGGCGCGGTCGCAGCCCGTATATCGGGGCAGAACACCCACTCGGAGCAACCATGATGACCGCCCGTTCGTCGCTCCGCCGTCTCGCCGCCGGAGCCTTCGCCGCGACCCTCACCCTCGTCGGCCTCCTCGCCTCCAACCTCGCACACCACGCGCTCTGAGCGCGACTCAGCGCCGCGCGTACCGAGTCACGGCCGCAATGTTGAGCACGAAGCCCGGCATGGCCGGTGAGCAGTCCACTGAATCAACGTCGCCCAGATCGCGCGGTTCATCGTCACCGTCGCGACCGACGTAGACGTGTCGGTCCCACGCGTCGATCAGAACGACGAGTCTGACGCCGTTTTTCAAGTACGCACGAACCTTCTTCATCGTCGTCGCGAGGCGGTCCGATTTCGAGAGCAGTTCGAATGCTGCGTCCGGCGCTTCTCCTACGAAGGTCTTGGAATGATCGGCTTTCGCCCAGCGTTCCTCCGAGAAGTACGTCGCGTCCGGCGCAAAGAGTGATTTGTCCGGAAACTCGATTCCAGTATTTGCCCCCAGCGCAATTCCACCGTTGCCGTGCGACCACGTACGGAGCTGCATGAGCAGCTCCGTGTTCCCGACGCTGCTTACCCAATCGGCCGGTGGCGTCACAAGTAGCGTTCCGTCGGCGAAACGCTCGAATAGGAGCACGTCGTAGTGTTCTTCGAGCGTGATGATCTCGGCATCCTCGATCCAGTATGGTGGGACGAGTTCGATCGCGTGCTCGACCTCTCTACGCACGTCCCACAACTCAACCGCGACCATCGTCCTCTTCCTTCATTGTGTTTCATGCCAGTTAATCACGCACAAACGTGACGACGGCAAGACCTCAGTCAGTGAATGAAGTGATGGTCGAACGGCGCGACTGCGGAGTCAATACCTCACCGCGGGTTTGGATCAGGCCGAGACGTGCGCCGCGTACATGGCGAGCATTTC
>JAFAMK010000064.1 GCA_019233415.1 Vulcanimicrobiota bacterium | reverse complement strand
GCGCGGACGCGCTCTCTATGCTGGACGGAATCCAAGCCGCCGAGATGCTGAAGGGCGTGCGCGGCAGCGAGCCGGTCGACCGCGACGCGGTCGCGGCGATCATCGAGAACGTCTCCCAGCTCGTCACCGACTTCCCGGAGATCAGCGAGGTCGACCTCAACCCGGTCTTCGCAACGGCGAAGGGCGCGACCGCGGTCGACGTGCGCATCCTGCTCGACTTCAACCCGCCGCAGGCGCGCGCGCGCTATTCGCACGACGAGATCGTGCGCGCGATGAACCGCATCATGCGGCCGGAGGCCGTTGCCGTGATCGGCGCGTCGAGCGAAGACGGCAAGATCGGCAACTCGGTGATGAAGAACCTCGTCAACGGGGGCTACAAAGGCCACATCTACCCGATCAACCCGAAGGCCGACGAGATTCTCGGCTACAAAGCGTACGCGTCGGTCAAGGACATCCCGGGACCGGTCGACGTCGCGGTCTTCGCGATCCCCGCGAAGTTCGTCGCCGCCGCGCTGACCGAGTGCGGCGAGAAGCAAATTCCGGGCGCGGTGCTGATCCCGTCCGGCTTCGCGGAGACGGGCAACGAAGAGGGCCAGCGCGAGATTCAGGAGATCGGGCGCAAATACAACGTGCGTCTGATGGGGCCGAACATCTATGGCTTCTACTACACGCCGAAAGATTTGTGCGCGACGTTCTGCGTGCCGTACGACGTCAAGGGCAGCGTTGCGCTCAGCTCGCAGTCGGGCGGCGTCGGGATGGCGATCATCGGGTTCGCGCGCTCGGCGAAGATGGGCGTCTCGGCGATCGTCGGCCTGGGCAACAAGGCCGACATCGACGAGGACGACCTGCTGACGTTCTTCGAGCAGGACGACGCGACGCAGGCGGTCGCGATGCACATGGAAGACCTCAAGGACGGCCGTTCGTTCGCCGAAGTCGCGCAGCGCGTGTCGAAGAAGAAGCCCGTCATCGTCCTCAAGGCCGGCCGCACCGCGCTCGGCGCGAAGGCTGCCAGCTCGCACACCGGCGCGCTCGCCGGGAACGACAAGGTCTACGACGACGTCCTGCGCCAGAGCGGCGTGATCCGCGCCCGCGGCCTCAACGAGATGCTGCAGTTCGCGCGCGCCGTGCCGGTCCTGCCGACCCCGAAGGGCGAAAACGTCGTCATCATCACGGGCGCCGGTGGCTCGGGCGTGCTGCTCTCGGACTCGGTCGTCGACGCGGGGCTCTCGCTGATGAAGTTCCCGCCCGACCTCGACGAGGCGTTCAAGAAGTTCATCCCGCCGTTCGGCGCGTCGGGGAACCCGGTGGACATCACCGGCGGCGAGCCGCCCAAGACCTACCAGAACACGATCCGCCTCGGGCTCGAGGACGACCGCATCCACGCGCTGATCCTCGGCTACTGGCACACGATCGTGACGCCGCCGATGGTCTTCGCGAAGCTCGTCGTCGAGGTCGTCGAGGAGCTCCGTGCCAAGGGGATCGACAAGCCGGTCGTCGCGTCACTCGCCGGCGACGTCGAGGTCGAAGCCGCCAGCGAGTACCTCTACGACCACAAGATCCCCGCCTATCCGTACAACACGGAGACGATGGTCCTCGCGCTCGGCGCGAAGTACCGCTGGGCCCGCGCAGCCGGCCTGCTCTAGCGGCACGCGCGGCTCAGCGCAGGTACGGTTCGATTTCCTCGCCCGGATGCGGCGGCTCCAGCCGGCCGCCGAGGTGCCGGGCGAGGAACGCCTCGGCGGCGGCGGTAAAGCGTGTCGCGTTCTCCGGTCGCGCGAAGCCATGGCCTTCGTCGTCGAAGACGACGTACGTCACCGGCACGTCGTTCGCGCGCATTGCGGCGACGATCTGATCGCTCTCCGCCTGTCGCACGCGCGGGTCGTTCGCACCCTGTCCGATCAGCAGCGGGGCGCGGATCGCGCCGGCGCGGTGGAGCGGCGACGATGCTGCGAGAAATGCCGCGTCGTCGCCCATTCGCTGGGTGAGCACGGAGCGCATCGTGCTCCAGTACGGCGGGATCGCGTCGAGAAACGTCTCGAGGTTCGACGGACCGCACAGGTCGACGCCGCAGGTGAATGTGTCCGGCGCGAACGTCAGCGCCGCGAGAACGGCGTAACCGCCGTAGCTCCCGCCGAAGATCGCGAAGCGCGACGGGTCGGCGATGCCCTGCGCGACGGCCCAGTCGCGCGCATCCAGCAGGTCGGTCCGCATCGCGCCGGACCATTCGCGGTCGCCGGCGTTCATGAACGCCTTGCCGTAGCCCGTCGAGCCGCGGAAGTTCACCTGAAGGACGGCGTAGCCGCGGTTCGCGAGCCACTGCACGATCGGCTCGTAGCCCCAGCGGTCGCGGTACCAGGGACCACCGTGCACGTACAGCACGGTCGGCAGCCGCTCCGGCACCACGCCGGTCGGCAGGGTCAGATAGCCGTGCAGCATGAGGCCGTCGCGCGCGGCGAATGAAACGGGCCGCATCGGCGCGAGGCGATGCGCCATCAGGGCAGGCTGCTCGGTGAAGAGCGGCGTTCCCCGTCGCGTCCGTCGGTCGTATGCGTAGTACGCGATCGGGCCGGCGTCGTCGGTGAACTGCGCGACGAGCACGTTGCCGTCGGCCGACGCGTCGGCGATCTGGAGGTCGCCGTGATGCAGCGCCAGCAGCGCTGCGAGATCGCTCGCAAACGCGGGGTCGAGCGCGCTCCATGCGACGCGCTCGCGGACGATGGCCGCCGCGACGACGTCGCGCGTCGCCGGATCGACGAACGTGTCGGCGGCGTCGTAGTGCGCGTCGGCGAGGACGACGGTCGCGATGCCCGTCGCGACGTCGTAGCGCAGCAATCGTGCCGCCTCGGCGCCCTTCGCGGTGATGGCGTACAGCGCGTGGCCGTCGGGCGAGAACGCGACCAGCCGGTGCGAGCCGTCGTCGGGGCCGAACGTCTCGAGCGTGCGCCACGGTGACGACGCGTCGTCGCGCACCTCGATCGCCGACGAGCCGTCGGCGGCGCGGGCGCGACGCGCGCGCGTCACGAGCGCCGGATCGGCGAGCCAGGACGTGACGTTGCCGGGATTCTCCGCGTCGATCACGTCGGTTCCGTCCGCGGTGTCGATGCGGCGCACGTCGAACAGCCGTGCGTCGCGCGCGTTCGAGGACGCGAGAACGGTGTGCGGATGGCGCGGGTCGACGGTGACGCTTCCAACCTTCACGCCGTCGCCGGGCGTCAGATCGCGCGGTGCGCTCCCGTCGAGGGCGGCGTAGTAGAGGTGATGGTTCTCGTCGCCGCCGTGGTCTTGGAGATACAGGACGGCCATTCCGTCGCCGCTCCACGCGAACCACGGAATCGGCCGGACCGGGTCGTGTGCGACGACACGGTCGTCGTCCGTGTCGATGCTCCGCACCCACACGCTCACGACGCCGTCGCTCGGCGCGAGGTAGCCGAGCCGCGCCCCGTCGGGCGAGATGCGCGCGCGCGTGCGCTCGGGGTTGCCGAACAACAGGGCGCGCGGGATCAGCGCCGGTGTCGCCGGCGTAGGATCGGTCATGACGGGCGTGCTCCTTACGAGGTCGAGGTGGGCTCTTGCGGGATGCAGATCGTGTAGAGCGCGGTGCGGGTGCGGCCGCCGGGGTCCGGACGGCGCGCGATCTCGCGCGCGAGCTCGACGATGCGCTCGTGGAGCTCGGTGCGCTCCGCGGTGGTCAGTCGCATCGCGGCCAACATTGCCATGTACGCGCCGTCGCGCGGCATCGCGAAGCGTTCGCTCTCGATGTACGCGGTGAGATCGGCGATGAGCGAGGCCGTGAAGTTGTGTGCGGCCGCGATCATCTCGTCAAGCGGCCGCTCTGCAGCTTCTTGCGGGTCGAGCAGCCCGCCGTGCCGCACGAGCGCGTAGGTTCGCTCGACTGCGCCGCGCGCCGGGCGCTCGTCGACGACCTCGACGATCCCATTCTCGTGGAGCCGCGCGAGGTGGCGGTACAGCGTCGAACTCGGCACGCCGCTGACGAGCTTCACGAGCGCAGCGGGCGTCTGCGGGCCATGCACGCCGAGCGTCGTGATGATGCGATAGGCGACAGGGTGCGCGAGGGCAGGTCCGACGGCAGAAGGCTTCGGCATCGTTCTCGAAATCGAGAATACTCTCAAAATCGAGAATAGTCAAGCCGAGGAAATCAGATGTTTCCCTGAGCAGGTATATTGCATACCAGATGCGGTGTACCAGGTCGGAAGAATCCTCCACCGGAAAAAGGCCGGCCAACCGCAAACGTATTTGCCTTCCTATCTTGTAGAAAGGTCGGATTCGATGCCCACTGCGCTCCGAAACCCGTGGGTACAGCTCGTCGCCGGCGTCGTCTGCATGGCGATGATCGCGAATTTGCAGTACGGATGGACGGTCTTCGTCAATCCGCTCGCCACGAAGCACGGGTGGGCGAACGCGGCGATCCAAATCTCCTTCACGATCTTCGTGCTCGTCGAGACGTGGCTCGTGCCGTTCGAAGCGGCGCTCGTCGACCGCTACGGCCCGCGCGTCATGGTCGCGATCGGCGGTCTTCTCGCCGGGCTCGCCTGGGTGATCGACGCGTACGCCGACAGCCTGTTCCTGCTCTACGTCGCCGGCGCGATCGCCGGCATCGGCGCCGGCATCGTCTACGGCACCTGCATCGGCAACGCGCTCAAGTGGTTCGCCGGACGCCGCGGCCTCGCGGCGGGGCTGACCTCCGCCGGGTTCGGCGCCGGTGCCGCGATCACGGTCATCCCGCTGACGATGATGATCCGCTCGAGCGGCTACGAGCACACGTTCCTGTTCTTCGGGATCCTCCAGGGGCTCGTGATCCTGGTCTTCTCGATGCTGCTGGTCACGCCGCCGAAGGCGGCGCCGCAAGCCGCGAAGCTCAACCCGCGCGTGCTGCAGGGGACGCGCGACTACACGCCCGCGCAGACCCTCGGCTCGCCGGTGTTCTGGGTCATGTACGTCATGTTCGTGCTCGTCGCGTCGGGCGGGCTCACCGCCGTCGCGCAGCTCGCGCCGATCGCGAACGACCGCTACATCAACAACATCCCGGTGACGATCCTCGGGATCACCGCGCCCGCGCTCACCTACGCGCTCTCCCTCAACAACATCATGAACGGGATCACGCGGCCGCTGCTCGGGTTCGTCTCGGACCGGATCGGCCGCGAGACCACGATGTTCGGCGCGTTCCTGCTCGAAGGGATCGGCATCTTCGCGCTGATGCAGTGGGGCGTGACGCCGGTCGCGTTCGTGCTGCTCTCGGGCCTCGTGTTCTTCGCCTGGGGCGAGATCTACAGCATCTTCCCGGCGACGACGCGCGACCACTTCGGCCAGAAGTACGCGACCACGAACTACGGGATGCTCTACACCGCGAAGGGGACGGCGTCGCTGCTCGTCCCGACGGCGGGCGTCATCACCGCCGCGACCGGCAGCTGGTCGGCGGTGCTCGCGATCGCCGCCGCGTTCAACATCGTCGCGGCGGTCATGGCGCTCGCCGTGCTGCGCCCGCTGCGCGTGCGCGAGATCAACAAGACCGGCACGCAAGCACCAGGCGTCGCCGCCTAGGCCACTTCGAGGAAAGGAAGACTCCATGCGAATCACTGCAACTCGTGCGGCTGCGTTCGTCGCCGCCGCGTTCGTGCTCGGCTCGCTCGGGACGGCCGGTGCACCGCCGGCCGGCGCGCAGGGCGCGTCGATCACCGCGCTCGTCGCGTCGAACGCGAAGGGCGCCTTCACCGACCTCATCAAGCAGTTCGAGGCCAAGCACAAGGGCGTGACGGTCAACGCCGAGTACCTCGGCGGCTCCGACATCGGCAAGCGGATCGACAACAACGAGCCGATCGACGTCATCCTCGTCGGCAGCACCGTGCTCGACAAGGAGCTGCAGCTGGTCGATCCGCCGACCCCCGTGCTGCAGAACAAGGAGATGATCCTCGTTCCGAAGGGGAATCCCGCCAACGTTCACAGCCTCAAAGATCTCGCCAACGCCGGCGTGAAGATCTCAATGGGGACGCCGACCTCGGCGGTCGGTCGGCTCGCCTCGCAGGTGCTCCAGAATGCGGCTGCCGACTACGGCTTCGACTTCATTCAAAAAGTTCGCGCGAACACGGCGGTGCAGAGTGAGAAGGGGAGCGACGTCGTCGACGCGATCGGGCCAAAAGCGAACGTGGGGATCACCTTCGCGTCGGACGTCAACCCGGCGAAATTCGACGCGATCCCGATCGACGACAAGTACAACGTCGTCTCGACCTACTCGATGACGGTGACGAAGAACGCGAAGAACGCCGCGCTCGGCAAGGACTTCGTCACGCTCGTCGCGAGCCCGGCGGGCCAGGCGACGCTGCGCAAGTTCCACTACATGCCGCCGCCCTCGAAGTAGAAGAACAAGGGGCCGGCTCGAGCCGGCCCCTTTTCAGTATGCTCTGCGGAACTTCGCGTACATGTACGGATAGTCGCCGTAGAACCAGTTGCGCAGCGAGCGGCGCACGAGGGCGGACGTCGTCACCGGCGAGCCGCCTTTCATCACGAAGTGCTTCCCGTCGAAGAAGTCGGTCGAATAGGGCAGGTACGACGCCATCGGCTGGAAGCCGTCGAACGGCGCGAACGGCGTCGCGGTCCACTCCCAGCCGTTGCCCACGAGGTCGTGAACGCCCCAGGCGCTCGCGCCCTGCGGCGACGCGCCGACGGGTTCGGGATCGAAGCGGCGCCAGCCGAAGTTGCCGTGGCGGTTCGGGTCCGGCGCCGCACTACCCCACGGGTGCGCGCGCTCCTCGCCGCTCGGCGTGGCGAACGCGGCGCGGTGGTACTCGGCTTCGGTCATGAGCCGTGCGCCGCTCCAGCGCGCGAACGCGGTGGCCTGCTCTTGCGTGCACCAGACCGGCCACGAGAGCGGCAGCGGCAGATCTTCGAAACAGCCGAGCAGCTCGAACCGCCCGTCGCGCTCGACCCAGAAGGCCGGCACCGGCCCACCGTCGCGCACGAACGCGAGGTACTCGCCGTTGGTGACGCTGTACGCGTCGACGCCGAACGCGCCGACCTCGACCACGTGCTCCTCGTATTCGTTGTCCCAGCCGAAGGCGAGCGCGTCGCGCCGCGCGCCGAGCGTCGCGCGCCCGGCGGGGATCGCGACCGGGTCGAGCCGCGGCGGGGCCAGGTCGCGGTGCTCGAACGTGCGCCCGCGCTGCTTCTCGCGCGCGAGGCGGTGGATGATGTAGACGAGCGTCTCGTCGTGCATCTCCTCGTGTTCGAGGATCGTGTACGCGGCCTCGCCGCGCACGAGGTTCGGTGTCGACGGGTCGTCGAGCTTCGCCGTCGCGTACGCGGCGAGCACCGCGTCGTCGCACGCGGTGCCGAAGCGCCGCACGCGGTCGCGGTCCGGCCACTCGAACTGGCGCCGCGGCTCGCCGGCCTTCGCCGGGCTCGGATCGATCCCGCGGTCGAAGAGCCGTTCGAACGCGGCGTCGACCGAGGGCAGCTTCAGCGCATCGCGCACGAGCGTGTAGAACGAGAACGCCGGGATGTGTCCGTCGTAGAAGACGAACGGGTGGCGCAGCGGGATCGGCGCCTCGTAGTACGATTCGGGAGCGATCATGGAATAGAGCCCGGCCGTGCGGCGCCGGTTCGCGCGGTAGCGCGACGCCAGCGCTTCCCGGTCGATCTTGGCGGGAGCGAGCGTGTCCACGCCCGCGATTTTACCCGACCGCGGCGCGATTCCCGCGGCCGAGAAGGAAGCTTTCGACCTCCTCGGTCCGCATCGGCCGGCCGAGCAGGAAGCCCTGGACGCGGTCGCAGCGCTCCTGGCGCAGGAACGCGAGCTGCTCGGCGGTCTCGACGCCTTCGGCGCAGACCTCGAGCCCGAGGCTGTGTGCCATTCCGATGACCGTGCGCACGATCGTCGCGTCGTCCGGTTCGACCAGGATCTCGCGCACGAACGACTTGTCGATCTTGAGCGAGTCGAGCGGGAAGCGGCGCAGGTAGCCGAGCGACGAGTACCCCGTGCCGAAGTCGTCGACCGCGAGCCGGACGCCGGCGCGGCCCAGCTCTTCGAGGATTTGCGTCGAGAGCGCGGCGTCGCTCATCGCGACCGACTCCGTGATCTCGATCTCGAACTCGCCCGCCTGCAGCCCCGAACGCGCGAGCATCTCGCGAATCTTGTGCGCGAGCGCGGTCTGGTGGAACTGGCGCGCGGAGAGGTTCACCGCGAGCCGCAGCCCCGGCACGATCTCTTGCCAGCGCCGAACCTGGCGCGTCGCCGTCTCCATGATCCAGTCGCCCAGGCCGACGATCAGCCCGCTCATCTCGGCGCTCGGGATGAACTGGTCGGGGCCGATCAGCCCGAGGCGCGGGTGCTGCCAGCGCACCAGCGCCTCCAGCGAGACGAGCCGCTCGCCTTCGAGCGCGAACTGCGGCTGGTAGTGGAGGACGAACTCCTCGCGCTCGAGCGCCTTGCGCAGCGATTTCTCCTGCGAGATGCGCGTGCGCAGCGTCGCGCCGAGCGAGGGCGTGAAGAACTGGTGCGTGTTGCGCCCGCGCTCTTTCGCGCGGTACATCGCGACGTCGGCGTGCTTGATGAGCGTGTCGGCGTCGGGACCGTCGTTCGGGTAGACCGCGATCCCGATCGACGTGGTGACGAACTGCTCGTAGCCGTCGATCAGCAGCGGCTGGTCGATCGCGCCGATGATGCGCTGCGCGAGCGCGTCGAGCCGCGAGGTCGACGGGTCGTTCCCGACCAGCACGATGAACTCGTCGCCGCCCATCCGCGCGACGAGCCCGTCGGTCCCGACGATCCCGGTGAGCCGGTCGCCGATCAGCCGCAGCATCCGGTCACCGAGCGCATGGCCCAGCGTGTCGTTGATGTCCTTGAAACGGTCGAGGTCGAGGAACATCACCGCGACGCGCGTGTCGGCCTCGCCCGCGAGCGCGAGTTCGTCGCGCAGCCGCTCGGTGAACCACGCACGGTTGGGGAGCGCGGTGAGCTGATCGTTGTACGCCAGGTGCTTCAGCCGTGCGCGCGCGCGGCCGCGTTCGATCGCCGAGGCGACGAGCGCGCCCATCAGCTGCACGAGGTCGCGGTCGCTCGGCGTGAACGCCGTCTCGCGCGGGTGCGCCGCGGCGAAGCAGAGCGAGCCGTACAGCGAGCCGCCGAGCTGGATCGCGGTGCCGACGTACGCCGCCGGCGGCGGCCCGGTGACTTCGGGATCGGCGAGATACGGCAGCCCGCGCATGTCCTCGATCGCCAGCGCGCCGTCGGTCGCGAGCGAGAGGCGCGCGAGCCGGCGCGGGATCGGCGCGCCGACGGTCGCGACGCTGCGGTCGGCTTCGGCGTCGTAGAGGCAGCCCGACGTCATCCCGAGCAGACGGCACCCGGCGTCGATCGTCGACGCGATGAGGTTTTCGGCGGTTGCGTTCGACGACGCCGCGACGACGTACAGCTCGCGCAGGCGGTCGCTCTGCGCGGCGACCTCGCGCTCGGCGCGGCGAATCGCGGTGAGGTCGCGCGCCAGCAGGTGCACGCCGGCGATCGTGCCGCGGAAGACGATCGGGATCAGCGTCGCGAGGATCGGGAACGAGGTCCCGTCGCCGCGTAGCGCGCGCACCTCCATCGTCGAGGCGCGGCCTTGCGC
>JAFAMK010000024.1 GCA_019233415.1 Vulcanimicrobiota bacterium | reverse complement strand
ACTTCTTCTCCGGCGCGGACCAACGCCGCGACGCGGTCGCGGGCTTCGGCGGCGCCGGCGGCGCCTTCGGTGGCGGTGCGGGCGAGTTGTTCGGCGAGGGTGCCGAGGCCGCCGGCGACTTCGCGGTTGCGGGCGGCTTGGTCGCGGACGGCGGTCGTCGCGCGAACGAGGGAGTTGGTCGTGGTTTTTTGCTCGTCGTTGGCGCGGCCGACGTCGTCGAGCTGACGCGCGACCTCGCCGACGTCGCCGCGGATCGTGTCGAGCGCGCGGGCAGCTGCGGTCGTTGCGTCGCGCGCGGCGCGGGCGGCGGCGTCGCCTTCGCGGGTCGAGGTGACGGCGCTGCCGGTGCGGCGCTGGACGTCGCGCACGACGGCGGCGATCTCGGCGTTCGCTTGCACGGCGCGTTCGGCGAGACTGCGAATCTCGTCGGCGACGACCGCGAAGCCGCGGCCGTGTTCGCCTGCCCGTGCGGCTTCGATCGCAGCATTGAGGGCGAGCAGGTTCGTTTGGTCGGAGATTTCGTCGATCGTCTCGGTGATCGCGCCGATCCGTTCCGACGCGGCGGAGAGCGCTTCGATCCCTTCGAGCGTCGTGGCGAGTGCGCCGGCGGCCCGTTCACCGGACGTCGTTGCCTGCGCGAGCGCGTGGGCGCCGTCGTCCGCGACCGTTTCCGCAGAGTGCGCGAGCGTGCGGATCGCGTGCGCGATCTCGCCGCCGCGTTCGACCGAGTGCGCGAGCTCTTCGAGCGCGGCGGCCGTGTCGCGGACGGTGTCGTCGAGCAGGTCGGCGGCGGTACGGACCGTGCCGACCGCGTCGGCGACCTCGGAGCTCGCGGTGCCTGCGTCGGCGGTTGCGCGTTCCAGGCGCTCGACGCTGGCCGAGGCGGCGCGCAGGTCGTCGGCAATTCCGCGCGCGACGGCGCGCAGCTGTCCGGCGTTCGCGTCGATCTGGGACGAACCGCTGTCGAGCGCGTAGGCGGCGACGCGCGCGTCGACCAGCACCTCGCGCACCGACGAGAGCAGCGTCGCGAGCGCGCGGCCGAGGAAGTCGCCGGCCGAGCGCGGTTCGACGTGCGTCGTGAGGTCGCCGTCGGCCAGGCGAACCGCGGCGCCCGAGGTTTGGCGCAGCGACGTCTCGGCGCCGGCGAGCGCGTGCAGCACGACGCCGGCCTCGTGCGGGACGCGCGGCAGGCTGCGCAGTTCGGCCAGCGCTTCGAGGTCGCCGTCGGCGACGCGGTCGAGCGCGCGCGCGATGCGCGCCAGCGGCGCGGCGATCGACTCGGCAAGGAACGTCGCGGCGAGCGCGCCGTACGCGACGACGACGATGCCGGTGAAGACGAACGCGAGCCGGTTGTCGGCGTGCGTGCCGACGATCGCGGTCACCGCGGTGACGAACGCGACCGTGACGATGATGACGAGCGCGATGCGGCCGGCGATCCCGCCGATCGAGATGCGCGGCGCCGGCAGCGTACCGCCGGTCGCGTCAGCTGCGAGCGCGGCGAAATCGGCGAGCGCGTACTCGAGCGCGAGCCCGAGCAGCGTCGCGTACATCGCCCAGCACAGGCCCGAGGCGAGCAGCGTGACCGGCATGTTGCGCGTCCACGGCTCGCCGGAGACGAGGTTCCCGAGTGCGGTCGCGAAGACGCCGACCCCGAAGAACGCGAGCAGCCAGACGACGACGAAGCGCGGTGGAAGCCCGCGCAGCTCGCGCGCGATCGCGTCGGCGTCGCCTTCCTGCGTCGCGAGCGCGCGGCGAACGGGTGCCAGCGCGCGCCGGAACGCGATCGTCTGCGCAAGCGGGAAGATGAACAAACCGATGACGGCCAAGAGCGCGCACGCGCGCATTTCCTGCGGCGTGAAGTCGCCGCCCAGGAAAACGCAGGTCAGGGCACCGGCGAACGAAACGGCGATCGCAAGAATACGGCGTCGCGAGAAGCGGGACGCGACCTGGCGGTAGCGATCCATGGCGCCTCGTTCAGCGGTCGAGCGTGACGTTCCCGGCGTCGTCGACCGAAAGGCTCGACTCGAAGTGCAAGACCTCGCCATCGACGTTGCGCCGGCTGTGGACGCTCAGGCGGTGCTGTCCGGTTCGCGTCGACGTCCCCGCGTAGGAGAGTCGCAGCAGCGGGCTCTTGGCGTCGCTGCCGGGGGCGAGGCGTCCGGCCGCGACCAGCGCCGCCACGAGGCGCTCCTGAACCTTGAGCGGCAAGAGGCGGTAGGCGTCGTCGTCGGAGTGGGCCGCCGCCGCCAGCTCCGCCGCGGCCTTGTTCTCGGGCTCGGGGCGGTCGCGGCAGAAGCGCACGACCGCGTCCCAGTCGTCGGCTGCGATCCCTTGGTAGGTTCCGGCGATCAAGGTCCAGGCGACGCCTTCACGCTGAATCGGGTCGCGCCGCACGATCAGCAGCCGCGCGCGGACGCGGCGCTGCCCCAGCTCCATCACGACGTCGACCTGCGCGCCCGCCGGCGCCTCCTTGGTCGCGAAGAGGATGCCCTTCTCGCTGATCTCGAGGCCGAGCGCCGCGACGAGCTCGCTCCCGCGCACCCAGGCGACGGGGAAGCGGCGCCGCACGCGCTCGTCGGCCCGGCGCTCGTTGCGCGCGGCGAGCCGTTTCATCAACTCGTTGAGCATGGGGTTCCCTCGCGATGGCCTCCGTGCCGCGACCGCGAAGAGCGTCCCGGTGCTCGTTACCTTCGAAGGGATCGAAGCCGCCGGGAAGTCGACGTTGATCGAGGCGTTGGCCCAGGACCTTGGCACCCGCGGTGAGCCCGTCCTGGTTACCAGAGAACCAGGTGGCACCCCACTCGGAGACGCGCTGCGCGCGATCTTCCTCGATCCGTCTCGCCGCGTCGACCCCATGGCCGAGGTGATGCTGCTGAACGCCTCGCGGGCGCAGCTCGTCGCCGACGTGATCGCGCCGGCGCTGCGGACGCGCACGACCGTCCTGTGCGACCGGTTCTTCGACGCGTCCGTGGCCTACCAGAGCTTCGGGCGCGGGCTGGACGTCGAGTCGGTGCTGGAGGTGTGCCTCGTCGCCACGCAGCGGATCGCGCCGGACCTGACCTTCCTGATCGACATTCCGGTGGCGCTCTCGCGCGAGCGCGTGCGCGCGCGCGGCGGCGCCGACCGGCTCGAACGCGAGAACGGGCAGTTCCACGAGCAGGTCCGCACCGGGTACCTCGCGCTCGCCGAACGGTTCGCGAAGCGCTACGTCGTGCTCGACGGGACGCTGCCGCGCGAGGCGCTCGCCGCCGCCGCGCGCGAGCACATCGAGCAGCGCCGGAACGCCGCGCTGCCGTGATCGACGGAACGTTCGACGTCGTCGGCGCGGCCGGCCCGCGCGCGTTTTTCGAACATCTCACCGCCGCGACGCTCTCGCACGGCTACCTCTTCAGTGGGCCGGCCGGGGTCGGCAAGAAGACGTTCGCGCGCGCGCTCGCGCACTCGTTGCTGTGCGTGACGCCGCGGCGCACGATGCTCGGCTGGTGCGGTGTCTGCACCGGCTGCACGCGCTTCGCGGCGGGGACGCACCCGGATTTCTACGCGTCGGAAGGGCAGCTGAAGATCGGCGAGCGCGACGGGAGCGGCTTCCACGACGGCGACGAAGCGACGGCGCGCGACCTCGTCCGCCAGCTCTCGCTGCATTCGTACGCCGGTGGGAAGCGCGTGTTCGTGCTCGGCGACGCCGACTTCACCCGCGAGGCGGCGAACGCGCTGCTGAAGTTCTTCGAGGAACCGCCGGCCGGCGTGGTGCTGATCGTCACGACGAGCGCGGGCGGACGCATCCTGCCGACGATCCGCTCGCGGCTGGTCGAGGTGACGTTCCCGCTGCTCAGCGAGGACGAGATCGTCGAGGTGCTCACGCGACGCGGCCTTGCGAGGGACGACGTGCAGCGTGCGGCGAGCGCGGCGAACGGCAGCGCCGCACGCGCGCTGGCATTTCTCGACGAGGGCGAAGGTGCGACGCGCGACGCGGCGGTCGCGTGGTTCTTCGCCGCGGCGCGTGGTGACGAAGCCGACGCGGCGGGTTGGGCGACGCGCCCGACGCTCGAAGCCGGTCTCGAAACCGTGAAGACGCTGGCGCGCGACTGGATCGCGCTCGGGCTCGGCGGAAGCGTTCCGCTGCTGGCGCGCGATCAGCGCGCGGCGCTGGAAGCGCTCCCGGCGCGCGAGCCGGCGGCGTTTGCGCGGCTGCTCGCGGCGATCGGCGACGCCGAGCGGATCGCGCGCACCAACGTCAGCCCGCCGCTC
>JAFAMK010000424.1 GCA_019233415.1 Vulcanimicrobiota bacterium | reverse complement strand
TTGCGCGCGCGGCTGCGGCGACGACGCGACCGCCACCTCGCTTGCACTCCGCCTCGGCCGCGTCCTCACCGCCTCGGGCTCCCTGCTGACCGCACTCGACCACTTCGCGATCGCACTGCGTCACGCGCCGCGCCCGCTGCCGACCACGTGCATCGTCGACTACGCCGGATGCCTGCAGCAGCTGGCGCGCGACGAGGAAGCTGCGACGTTTCTGCGCGCCGAACTGCGCGATGCGATCGAGCGCGGCGACGCATCCGCGGCGGCCGAGATTCTGACCTCGTACTGTTCGGTCGCGTTGACACTCGAGCGGTTCGCCGAACTCGAGGTGTTGTGGCAGCGCGTCGAATCGCTCCTCGAGGCCGACGCGGCCACACCGCTCGCGACCCTGCGCACCGCGCGACTGGCGGCGTACGCGTTCTCCGGTCGCGTTGAGGTCGTCGAGCGTGACGTCGCGACGCTCGCTCCGCGCTGGGCCGATCACCGCGCACTCAGCTTCACCGCTGGTTTGCGCGGTGACGACGCGTTGGCACGATCTCACTTCGAGGCGTATCAGGCCGGCCTGGGAACGCACCACGCACGTCTGGCGCGCGGCGACGCGGCACTCGACGCGATGCTCGGGCTCTTCTCCGCGGGAAACGCCGCACTCACCCATGCGGACGACGGCTGGGGTGCCGACGGCGACCGCGGCTCCTATGCCACCGGGACAGCCCTGCGCATCGTGCGGCGGTTCAACGAGGGAAGCTGGACCGAGGCGGACGCGATCGTCGCACAGCTTCCGCTCGACGATCCGACGTTCGAGGAGCCGTACGCGATCTTGGATGCGCGGCTGCTCTTCACGGCGCTCGCGCGCCGAGCCGTGGCGGCGCCGGAGCGAACGCTGCGGTCGCTCCGCGCGCTGATCGCGCACGGTCGGCGGCGACACGCGATCGCGGCGTCGAGCTGGTACTGGATCGCCTGCGCGAACGCAGGCGCGAACGTACCCGGTGACGTTCGCGCCTTTGTCGCCAGCGCGCTCGACACGCTGCCCATGCCGTACCTGTTCGGCGGGATCCCGCTCTCGGTTTCGCTGTTGGCGCCGCAACTCGGCCGCGAACGCTGCGCGCAGGCACTAGATGTGCTGGACGTGTTCGGGTCGAGATGGCACCGCGCGCAGCACGACCTTGCAAGCGGGACGCTCCTTCGCGACGCAACGGCGCTGCGGCGCGCGCGCGACAGCTTCGACGCGCTGGACGCGCCGGCGTTCGCGATGCTCGCTGGCCTCGCGCTGCCGATCCCCCGCGCGGCGGACGTCGCGCTCGCTCGTCGGCTCGGCTTCACCCTCGACGTACCGGCTCCAAGGGCCGCGCTGACCGCACGCGAACGCGACGTTGCCGAACTCGCGGCGCAAGGGCTCTCGAACCGCGAGATTGCGACCTGCGCCCGGATGAGCGAACGCACGGTCGAGGTGCACCTCACCAAAATCTTCCGCAAGCTCGGCGTGCGCTCGCGGAGCGCGCTGGCGCACGCGATCCTAGGGCGCCCCGTCAGAGAGTCCTAGCTCGACCGTCGAGAACGTCCCACCGGCCGCGCTGCTATCGTTCGGCACCCAGTGGAACGAGCGTGTCGTGCTCGTCGCCGTCGCGACCGAATCGGGATCGACGTCGTGTCCGGTGATCGCGAGCATCGTGCGGCGCAGCGTGAAGAACACGTACCGGTGCAGGTTCGCGAAGTCGTTGGTATTGAGGTTCTGGCTCTGGTATTGGGGCACCGCCTTGTTCAGAAGCGCCAGCCACTGCTGCCCGAACTCGCCGCCCCCCGTGCCGCCGTTCTGGGCCTTGTGCCAGGTACGCGAGATGTTGTAGTACTGCAGGCGCAATTCGAGATTTGTGTTGAGAGCCGCCAGAAGCGCCTGGCCGCACGTGAGTGTGTCGCTAAGCGAGAGCGCCGCCGCGTTCTTGTTCTGCGGGACCTTCTGTTCTGGCTTCGCCGCTACGTACCAAGGCTCATCGACGTCGGGATCGTCAGGCAGAATCGCGACCGCCGCCGCTGCATTGGCGGCCACTGCCGCTCCATCGGCGGTCGCGGCCGGGTGGTTGATGTGGATGGTCACGTCGTTCATGGGTTCATCCTCCTCGCGAGGACGATACGACATGCCCGTAACGGACCGGTAACGACGGCTCCGTCACACGGAAAAAGCCCGCGGCGCCTGCCGCGGGCTTTTTCTCCCAGAGCCGGGTTTCCCGAAGGAGGAGCTAGGCCGTAGCGGCCAGCTCGCGGGTGTCGTGCTCGGTCGTGACGACGTGGGTGAAGCGGCCGGGACCGGCCTCGATTCCTCGCTTCACCTCGGTGGTCAACATGGTCTTGGCGTCGAGCGCCTCCGCGGCGTATTCGCACGCCGCCCACGGATCGGTATGGTCTCCGCACGTGTAGAAGTCCATCGCGGCGTAGCCCGTCTCGGGCCACGTGTGGATCGACAAGTGCGATTCCTCGATCACCACCACTCCGGAAACCCCCTGGGGCTGGAAGCGGTGGAAGGCCGTCGTGACGATGGACGCGTTGGCCGCTCGGGCGGCACTCTCCATCATCGCACGGACCGCGTCGACGTCG
Organism: Vulcanimicrobiota bacterium; assembly: GCA_019233415.1. Lineage (GTDB taxonomy): Bacteria > Vulcanimicrobiota > Vulcanimicrobiia > Vulcanimicrobiales > Vulcanimicrobiaceae > Vulcanimicrobium. The sequence goes on along the minus strand of JAFAMK010000424.1, from coordinate 8,621 downwards.
GTGAGCTTCGCGGCATCACAGCCGGACAGCTCGCAGACGATGTGCGTACCGAGTGCTTTCAATTTTTTTCTGACTCCTCGGGCTCGGTTGGGAGAATCCCACCTCCAGGCTCGTCGCACGACGTGTGCGGTACACCGTCTCGTCGTCGACCTATCAGCAGACTCTTGCCGGCACGGCCCTCCTCGGTGACCGAACGGACGTTCTGCTGCGATGGCGCGTAGGGCGCGCCGCCCCCTCAACTCGGATCGCCCGCGGCCCCACGCTCTATACGCGCGCGGGGTCTCGCGAAGTCCGACCGCTATGGTACCCCCCCGGGGGTCCCTTGTAAATAGCTATCGTCCCCAGGTGTGGACGGGTTCCCTCGGCGCCGAAGGACGAGAGCGATGGATGCCACGATCTCGACCGCCCGCGGCCGCGACCTCGCCCGGGCCGGGCGCCTCGACGAGGCCCTCGCCGCATTCCTCGAGGCCGTCGAGCGAGACGAGCGAGCCGTCGACGCTCACCTCGGCATCTACGAGGTCGCCCAAATCCTCCGCCAGCCCGACCTCGCGCTCGCCCACCAGCGCGCGGCGCTCGCCCTGGCGCCGGTCCACTCGACGCCGGCCTCGGTCCACCAGGACTACGCGCTGCTGGTCCTCTGCGCGCCCGGCCTGTACGAGGCCAACACGCCCGCCGACCTGCTCTTCGACGCGCGCCGGGTGACGCTGCACCGCTGGTACGTCGACCCCGAACGGCCCGCCCCGGCGCTCCCGGACCACGACGCGGTCTTCGTGGCGATCGGCGAGTCGGACAAGGCCGCCGCGCACCTCGCCTTCGCCGAGCGGTTCGCGGCGAGCGCGGGCAAGCCGGTGATCAACGAGCCCGCGCAGATCGCGCGGCTCGGGCGCGTCTCGCTGGCGGCAACCTTCGCCGGCGCGGCGCACTGCCGCGTCGTGACGACGACGCGTCTCGCGCGCGCGGCGTATGCGGCCGACGGATTTCCGACGCCACACATCGTACGGCCGGTCGACTCGCACGGCGGCCACGGGCTGACGAAGATCGACGACGACGCGCAGCGCGCGACGTATCTCGCCGAGATGCCGGCGGAGCAGCTCTACGTCGCGCCGTTCATCGACTACCGCAGCGCGGACGGCTTCTTCCGCAAGTACCGGATCGTCTTCGTGGCCGGCGAGGCGTTCCCGTTCCACCTCGCGATCTCGCCGAACTGGATGGTTCACTACTACAACGCGCCGATGGCCGAGCACCGCTGGATGCGCGACGAAGAACACGCGTTTCTCACCGACATCGCCAGCGTATTCAATGGCGACCTTGGCGACGCGCTGCGCGAGGCGGCGTCGCTGCTGCCGCTCGACTACGTCGGGATCGACTGCGCGATCGACGGCGACGGCAAGCTGCTGATCTTCGAAGCCGACAACGCGCTGATCATCCACATGCTCGACGATCCGGCGCTGTTCGGCTACAAGCGCATTTACGTGCCGCGCATCCTCGAGGCGCTCGACGCGATGGTCCGCCGCCGGATCACCGCGTGAGCGACAGCCTCGACCCGACCGACTGGGAGTCGTACCGCCGCACCCTTCACGCCGCGGTGGACGACGTCGTGGACGACCTCACGCGCCTGCGCGACGAGCCGGCCTGGCGGCCCGTCCCGGACGAAGTGAAGGCTGCGCTGACCACGCCGCTGCCGCGCGAAGGCGAACCGCTGGAAGCGACGTACGCGGCGTTCGCGGAAACGATCCGACCGTACCCGACCGGGAACGCGCACCCGCGGTTCTTCGGCTGGGTCCACGGCGCGGGAACCCCGGCGGGAATCCTGGCCGAACTGCTGGCGGCCGGGATGAATGCGAACGTCGGCGGCCGCGAACACGCCGCCGTGTACGTTGAACGACAGGTCGTCGGCTGGTTCCGGGAACTGTTCGGCTTCCCGACGAGCGCGAGCGGAATTCTGACCAGCGGAACGTCGATGGGGAACCTCCTCGCCGTCGTCGCAGCCCGCGAAGCAGCACGCGGTGAGGCGCGGCTGACGGCGTACGCGTCGAGCGCGGTCCACGACTCGGTCGCGAAGGCGCTGCGGATCGCAGGAATCGGGAGTACCGCGCTGCGTTTGATCCCGACCGAGCCCGGACGCGGGATGAATCCGGCCGCGCTGCGCGACCGGATCGCGACCGACCGCGCGGAGGGCAACCACCCGTTCCTCGTCGTCGGGACCGCCGGCAGCGTCGACACCGGCGCGTTCGATCCGCTGGACGCGCTCGCGACCCTGTGCTCCGAGGAACAACTCTGGTTCCACGTCGACGGCGCCTTCGGTGCACTCGCCGCGGCGAGCCCCGAACACGCATACCTCGTCGAAGGGATCGCGCGCGCGGACTCGCTCGCCTTCGACGCGCACAAATGGCTCCACGCGCCGTACGCGGTCGGCTGCGTCCTCTTCCACGACGCAGGTGCCCATCGCGCGGCCTTTGCCTCTTCGCCCGCCTACTTGACACGCGGCGAGCGTGGCGCCGCGGCCGGCGCGCCCTGGTTCGCCGACTACGGATTGGAGTTGTCGCGGGAATTCCGCGCGCTGAAAGTCTGGTTCACGCTCCGCCACTACGGCCTCGCGCGCCTCGGCGCGTCGATCGCCCGGACCTGCGCGCTCGCCAGCGCGCTGGCCGAGCGGATCGCGCGCGAGCCCGAGCTGGAGCTACTTGCGCCGGTCCCGCTGAACGTCGTCTGCTTCCGGTACCGCGCCGCAGGCCTCGATGAGGCGGCGCTCGATGCCATGAACGAGGCGATTGCCGTGGAGGTCCAGGAGAGCGGCACCGCCGTGCCGAGTACGACTCGAATCGCCGGCCGCCGCGCGCTGCGTGCCTGCATCGTCAATCACCGAACAAACGAAGAGGACCTCGCCGTCCTGGTCGAGGCGGTCCTCGCCGCCGGCCGCGCCCTTCTGAAGGAGACGACGTGACCATCACCGGCCTCCGGCCTGGTTTCATCCCGGCCGTGGAGTTGGCTGCGCAAGCGGCGGCGTTCGGGCGAACCACCGGCGAGTATATGCTCGATCTGTTGGAGGTTGCGCGCGCCCGGGCATACTCGCCGATCTCCGGCTTCCGGGTCGGCGCGGTCGTGCTCGGAGCGTCGGGTTCGCTTTCGCTCGGGGCGAACATCGAGTTTCCCGGGCTTCCGCTGAATGCCAGCGTCCACGCGGAGCAGGCCGCGCTCGCGACCGCCTGGCACGGCGGCGAGACGGCCCTCGCCGCGCTCGGCGTCACCGCCGCGCCGTGCGGGCACTGCCGGCAGTTCCTGAGCGAACTCTCCGGCGCCGCCGACCTGCCGGTGGTGGTCGCGGGCCACCGGCGGACGACGCTCGGCGGGCTGCTCCCGGACGCGTTCGGGCCGGCCGACCTCGGCCTCCAGGGCGGTTTGCTGACGCCGCAGCACCACGCCCTCGCGCTCGCCAGGCCGTCGGACGATCCGCTCGCGTTGGCGGCCTTGGAGGCGGCCGAGGCAGCTTACGCGCCGTACAGCGCCACCTATGCCGGGGTCGCCGTCGTCGCCGACGGCATCGTGTACCAGGGCCGGTACGCGGAAAGCGCGGCCTTCAACCCGAGCCTCTCGCCGCTGCAGGCCGCCCTCGTCGCGGTCGCCGTGTCCCTCGAACCGTTTACGCGGATCGAGCGGGCCGTGCTGGTCGAGACCGAGGGGCCGGCGAGCCAGCGTTCGGCGACCGAGGCGCTGCTCGCAGCCGTCGCACCGAAAGCGTCGCTGGCGTACGTTCGGGCGATCGAAGGCTCCACGCCCTGACACGGTCTAGGAGATTTCCGGGTTAGATAGTACAGATACCCCTGCACTATCTTGACCGATTCGGTGCAGGCCGATACGCTGGGAGACCATGGCCGCCACGACCGACGCCCTCATCGAGGAATATCGACACGGGTTCCACGACCCCGAGAACTACGTCTTCAAGTCCGACAAGGGACTCTCGCGGGAGATCGTCGAGCGCATCTCCGCGATGAAGAACGAACCGGACTGGATGCGCCAGTTCCGGCTGCGTGCGTACGACGTCTTCAAGGCGAAGCCGATGCCGGCGTGGGGCGACACCGAGCTGCTCTCGCAGATCGACTTCGACGACATTCACTATTTCGTCAAGGCCGGCGAGCAGACGGAACGTTCGTGGGACGACGTCCCGGAAGACATCAAGCGCACCTTCGACCGGCTCGGAATCCCCGAGGCCGAGCGCAAGTTCCTCAGCGGCGTCTCCGCGCAGTACGAGTCTGAAGTCGTCTACCACTCGGTCGTCGAGGAGCTCGAGCGCGACGGCGTGATCTTCTGCGACATGGACACGGCGGTGCGCCAGTACCCCGAGATCGTCCAGAAGTACATCTCGACCGTCATCCCGATCGAAGACAACAAGTTCGCGGCGCTCAACTCGTCGGTGTGGTCGGGCGGCTCGTTCGTCTACGTGCCGAAGGGCGTCGAAGTCAAGATGCCGCTCCAGGCCTACTTCCGGATCAACACCGAGAACATGGGCCAGTTCGAGCGCACGCTAATCATCGCCGACGAAGGCGCGAAGGTCCACTACATCGAGGGTTGCACGGCGCCGCAGTTCTCGTCGTCGTCGCTGCACTCGGCGGTCGTCGAGCTGATCGCGATGGACGGCGCGTCGATCCGCTACACGACGATCCAGAACTGGTACCGCAACATCTACAACCTCGTCACGAAGCGCGCGAAGGCGATGCGCAACGCGACGGTCGAGTGGGTCGACGGCAACATCGGCAGCCGGCTGACGATGAAGTACCCCGCCATCTACCTGATGGGCGAGGGCGCGCGCGGCGAGATTCTCTCGGCGGCGTTCGCCGGCGAAGGCCAGCACCAGGACGCCGGCGCGAAGGTGATTCACGCGGCGCCGAACACGACCTCGGTCGTCACCAACAAGTCGGTCAGCGCGCACGGCGGCAAGACGACGTACCGCGGCTTGGTGGAGATTCACCCGGGCGCGGTCGGCGCGAAGACCCGCGTGCGTTGCGACGCGCTGCTGATGGACGACCGGTCGGCCTCCGACACGAAGCCGACGATGAAGATCGACGAGCAGCGCTCGACCGTCGAGCACGAGGCGTCGGTCTCGAAGATCGGCGAGGAGCAGCTCTTCTACGCGATGAGCCGCGGCCTCAGCGAAGCGGACGCGACCGCGATGATCGTCAACGGCTTCTTCGACTTCTTCGTCAAGGAACTGCCGATGGAGTACGCGGTCGAGCTGAACCGCCTGATCAAGCTGGAAATGGAAGGCGCGGTCGGCTAGAACCGACCGCCGCCCTCACTTCACGCCGAGCAGCTCGACGTCGAAGTCCAGCGTCGCGTTGGGCGGAATGACGCCGCCCGCGCCGCGCTCGCCGTACGCGAGTTCCGGCGGACACACGAGCTTACGGCGCCCGCCGACGCGCATCGTCGCGACGCCCTCGTCCCAGCACTTGATGACCTGGTGCTGACCGAGCGCGAACTCGAACGGCTGATTGCGGTCGCGCGAACTGTCGAACTTCTTCCCGTTCGGGAACGTGCCGACGTAGTGCACGACCGCCGTCTGCCCGACCTTGATCGCGGCCCCTTTGCCGACCTTGAGATCGGTGTACTGCAGGTGGTCCGGCAGCGTGACGGTCTTCGTCGCACTCGCCTTCATCGGGGCGGCCTTGGACGACGCGCCGGTCGCGGCGAGAACGGGAGTCGCGGCGCACAGCAGCGCCAGCAGGACGGGAACGGAACGGAGCATGGCGGGCCTCTTCGCGCGCAAGGCGCCCCGTCCCGTCGGGCGAACACGACCGACCGTGACAACCCCGGCAGCGAAGCGCAGCGAGATCCCGCCCGGCACTGCAAAAAAAGTGGAGGTCGACGGCGTCGAGGTGCTCCTGTGCAACGTCGACGGCGAGATTTACGCGGTCGAAGACGTCTGCACGCACGACGGCGGCCCGCTCGACCAAGGCGAACTCCAAGGCTGCAAAATCATGTGCCCCCGCCACGGCTCGCTCTTCAACGTAAAAACCGGCGAAGCCCTAACCCTCCCCGCCGTCATCCCCCTCCCCGTCTACACCGTTCGCATTGGCGGTGACGACGTGTACGTGGACGTCTAACGATCCGTTCAGAAATGTTCGTCGGCTGACGCCTGATTTGCGTCGTGTTGGTCGTCGCGGTTTTCGTTTTCGTCCGTGTCGGCGTAGATGGTTTCGGGAGTTGGGGTGATGCCGGCGACGTCGGCTTCCGCGCGGGTCAGTGGGGGTTCGTTGTCGGCTTGGGTGCGGAGCTGACGGGGTAGGCCCGAGTCGGGATGGTCGGTGACCTCCCGCGGGAGGGCGCTTTTGTAGTCCCCTTGCTGCTCGGTGTCGGTGTTGCGTTCCATGGGGAAGGCGTACCCACGGCAGGCGCAGGCCAATGGCTCACGTCACACCGTTTGTCGAACGACGATCCCAGGATCGTCGGGTAGGATGGGGTCATCATGGCGACGAGGCTCTTGGTCTGCCCGCCCGGTCACTACGACGTGCGCTACGCGATCAACCCGTGGATGAATTCGCACGTCGGCGACGCGACGCCGGACGCGGTGCGCCAATGGGAGCGGCTCATCGAGCTGCTCGGATGTGTCGGCGACGTCGAGCTGGTCGAAGTCGAGCAGCACGCGCAGACGCCCGACCTCGTCTTCACCGCGAACGCCGCGCTCATCATGGGGAATCTCGCTGTTCTCTCGAGCTTCCGTCATGCGGAACGCCGCCGTGAGCAGGCGATCTATCGCGCCGCGCTTGCGCGCGCCGGCTTCGCCACGACGTTCCTGCGCCAGACGTACTTCGAAGGTGCAGGCGACGCGCTGTTCGACCGCGTGCGCCCGCTGCTCTACGCCGGGTACGGCTGGCGCACGGAGCGCGGTGCGACGTTGCAGCTGCAGGAGATCGTCGGCTGCCGCGTCTTGCCGCTGCTGCTGGTCGACGAGCGGTTCTATCACCTCGACACCGCGCTGTGCCCGCTCTCCAGCGGCCACGTCCTCGCGTACATGGAAGCGTTCTCGCCGCACGCGCAGACACTGCTGCGGCGCGCGGTCGAGCCGGGCTATCTGATCGAGGTTTCGGTCGACGACGCGCTCCGCTTCGCGTGCAACTCCGTCGAAGTCGGGACCGACGCGGTCGTCATGCACGACTGCTCGCGCCGCTTGCGCGAGCGGTTGCACGATGCGGGCTACCGTGTCTTCTGCACCGAGCTGTCCGAGTTTCACAAAGCAGGCGGCAGCGCGAAGTGCCTGACGCTGCGGCTCGACGACGGGCCGGCCGTCGGAATGGCCGCCGCAACCGCCTAATTCGTCCGGAGGTCCTCGCGGGCAGGAGGGCCTCCGGTTGAAACACCTCACGATCAACGGCGTCGGACACGACGTCGACGTTCCGGACGCAATGCCGCTGCTGTGGGTCATCCGCGACGTCGTCGGGATGACCGGAACGAAGTTCGGCTGCGGCGTCGCGCAGTGCGGGGCGTGCACCGTCCACCTCGACGGGAACCCTGTCCGCTCGTGCTCGACCGCTGTCGCACAGGCCGAGGGCAAGCAGATCACGACCATCGAGGGGCTCTCCGCCGACGGCTCGCACCCGGTGCAGAAGGCCTGGGCGGAGATTGCGGTCCCGCAGTGCGGCTACTGTCAGTCCGGGCAGATGATGTCGGCGGCGGCGCTGCTGGCGAAGACCAAGTCGCCGAGCGACGCCGACATCGAGGGCGCGATGACCGGCAACATTTGCCGCTGCGGCACCTACGGGCGGATTCGCGCGGCGATCAAGCGCGCCGCGGAGCTGGCCTGATGCGCCGCGAGAGCTTCCTGCGCACGACGACCGGCTTCGGCGCCGGACTCGCGCTCGCGCTAACCGTGCCGGGCTGCGCGCCGCACGAGCAGACCGCGACCGCGCCCGGCCTCTCGCCGTCGCCCGAGCCGAGCGTCTCGTTCGCCGCGAACGCGTGGGTCCACGTGCGCACCGACGGCACCGTCGCGGTTCTGGTCAACAAGAGCGAGATGGGTCAGGGCATCTTCACCGGGCTGCCGATGCTCGTCGCGGAGGAGATGGATCTCCCGTTCGACCGGATACGCGCGGAGTTCGCGCCGGCCGAGCCGCAGTACGCCGACCCCGTCTTCAAGGACATGACCACCGGCGGCAGCACGAGCATGGACGACATGTACCTCGTCATGCGCGGTGCAGGCGCGGCGGCGCGCGCGATGCTGATCGCCGCGGCCGCCAAGAAGTGGAACGTCGACCCGAAGACCTGCACGACGTCGGCCGGCACCGTCGTCCACGCCGCATCGAATCAAACTGCGAGCTACGCCGACCTAGCGGAAGCGGCGGCGGCCGAACAGCCGCCGGCGCACGTGGCGCTCAAGGACGCATCGAAGTTCACGCTGATCGGCACGTCGCCGAAGCGGCTCGACCTCGACGCGAAGCTGCGCGGACAGGCGATCTACGGGATCGACGTCGTGCTGCCGAACATGACGTACGCGAACGTGCTCCACACGCCGACGTTCGGCGGGACCATCGCGAACATCGACGACGCCGCGGCACGCAAAGTTGCCGGCGTCATCGACGTCGTGAAGCTCGCGGACGGCAGCGGCGTCGCGGTCGTCGCGAGCAACACGT
>JAFAMK010000404.1 GCA_019233415.1 Vulcanimicrobiota bacterium | reverse complement strand
TTCTTCCGCCATGATCGCAGTGTAAGGCACACCTGACATGATGTCAAGCACGCCTTACATCGGACCTTTCGGGCGGACCCACGGCGCGCGGTCGCCAACTCGCCGTCATGGATCCCATCGACCGCCGCCGCTTCATCGCGTCCGCCGCCGGAACCGCGGCCCTGAGCGCGCTCGACCTCGCGCAGGCCGCCGAGCCCGCGCAGGCCGCCGCTTCCGCGGGACCGATCTTGCTCGCGACGTGGCCGCACGGCAAGCCCGCGAACGAGAAGGCCGCGGAAGTGATGGCCGCTGGCGGCTCGCTGCTCGACGCGGTCGAGAAGGGCATCAACGTCGTCGAGGACGACCCGAAGATCCAGAGCGTCGGCTACGGCGGACTGCCGAACGTCGACGGCGAGGTCGAACTCGACGCGGGGATCATGAGCGGGACGACGCACCGCATCGGTGCGGTCGTCAACCTGCACCAGATCAAGAACCCGATTTCGGTCGCGCGCAAGGTGATGGAGAAGACGCGCCACTCGACGATGGCCGGCGAGGGCGCGTTGCGCTTCGCGCTCGCGGAAGGCTTCACGCCGATGCAGCTGCTCACGCCGCAGAGCCTGCAGGCGTGGCTCGACTGGAAGAATGACCCGCACCACGTCACGTACTGGCTCGACGCCGAGCACCACGACACGATCGGGATGATCGCCAACGACGGCCGCGGCCATCTCGTCGCCGGCTGTTCGACGAGCGGAATCGCCTGGAAGATCCCCGGCCGCGTCGCCGACTCGCCGCTGGTCGGCAGCGGCTACTACGCCGACGACCACGCCGGCGCGGCCTCCGCGACCGGCGACGGCGACGCGATGCAGTGCTACGTCACGAGCTTCCAGATCGTCATGCTGATGGCCCAAGGCCGCACCCCGCAACAAGCCTGCGAAGAATGCCTGCGCTACATGGCGACGACGAGCCCCGCGACGCGCACGATCCAAGCCTGCGTCATCGCCATGAACCCACGCGGCGACGTCGGCGCCGCCTCGATGAACGCCAAATACCCGCTCCAGTACGCCCTCTGGCGCAATGGCAAAAGCGAAATCCTGGACGCCAAGCCCGTGCTGTAGCGGCTACGTCCCCGTGCGCATGCTCGTCGCGTGCGCGGAAACCTGGCGCCAACCGGCCGCGGTGCGCGCGTAGACGTCGGTGAAGCGAACGGTGACGTCGAACCGCTTGCCGTCCGCCGTCCCCGTCTGATGGAGTCGCGCCGTCACGACGCCGGTGTCGCCCCACACGCGTGCCCGCACGTCGCTGGACTCGTTGAGGTCGTAATGGCTCTCGCGCGCGTCATCGAGGACGCCGCGCTTCGTGACCGGCGTGTTCGAGCTGCCGTAGAGGACGTAGTCGTCGGCGACGATCCGGTCGAGCGCCGCGGCGTCGTCGTTCTTCACCGCGTCCTGGAACTGAGCGTTGAGCGCGACGAGCGCAGCTTCGTCGGCGCTCGTTCCGGTCGAGGCGGTCGACGCGGTCGCTGCGAGCGGCAGGACCGCGGCAGCAAGGAGCGCGCGGAGGACGGTTCGTGGCATCGGCGATTCTCCTGGTCGGGCGGTTTGCGCTCAAGCTAGCCCGCCGAGCAGTGGCCGGAAAGACCCAATCCCAACGTCGGCGCAGGGCCAGTTCGGCCACCGGTCGCCTAGGTTGTCCCAAATCGCCCTTGGCTTGATCGAAGCCGTCCGGATGACGTAAGCTAGCAAGGGTAAGCCGGCTGGCGGCGACAATGCGTGCTTCCACGGAGGAACCCCGCGGAATGATCAACGACCCCACCCCGGCGTACGCGTATATTCCGCCCACCGAGTTCACGGTCGGCACCGTTCTTTCACGGGCGACCGATGTCTTCACCCGCGGTGCGCTGACGTTCGTTGCGATCAGTCTGATCGCGAACGCGCCGCGCCTCGTCTACGAATGGGCGTTGCTCAACGGGACTTCCCCCGCCACTCCGTGGATGCCGCTGGCATGGGGATTGGTCAGCGTCGTTCTTTCGGCGCTCGCCGAAGCGATGATCATCTTCGCGGCGTTCCAGACGCTGCGGGGTCGCCGGGCCGGGATCGGTGAATCGATCGGGCGCGGGCTCCGCCGGCTCGGCGCGGTCGTGCTCGCTTCGATCGTGGTCTCAATTCTGATCGTTCTCGGGGCGATCTTGCTGCTGGTCCCGGGCCTCATCGTGTTGACGATCTTCTTCGTGACGATTCCCGCGTGCGTCGTGGAGCAGCTGGGTGCGACGACCGCAATGGCGCGCAGCTCCGAGCTGACGCGGAACCATCGCTGGCGGGTCTTCGGCGCTGCCGCGGTGGTCTTCATCATCTTTTTCATCGTCGACTCGATCGTCAGCGCTGTGCTGCGGCATCCCGCCACGCTGTGGAGCTACGTCCTCGTCGCCTTTTGCGTCAATTCGGTGTACTCGGCCTACAACGCCGTCCTCGCAGCGATTGTTTACCACGACCTGCGCGTGATCAAGGATGGCGTCGACGTAGACCAGCTCGCGGCGGTGTTCGACTGACGTCGTCAATCAGCGAGGCCGCCCTCTATGCGCCGGCGGAGTTTCGCATCGGCGCGGCGGTCGTGCGCGCCTTCGAGGTCCTGTTCCGGAACGCGTTCGTGTTCTTCGCGCTCGCCGCGATAGCGTCGGCGCCGCTCGCGCTCTACATGTGGCACGCTGCGACCACGACCACCCCGTCGAGGTTCAGCGAGTTCGTCGAGCGCGTCGTCAGCTTCGTCTTGCTCTCGCTTTGCGAGGCGACGATCGTTCACGCGACATTCCAGACGCTGCGGAGACGACCGGCGAGCATCGTTGAATCGGCGGCACGAGGTTTCCGGCGCTTCGGTGCCGTCATCGTCGCGTCGCTCCTGCGCGGCCTCACCGTCGGGGTCGGGATGCTTCTCCTCCTTGTGCCCGGCCTGATCTGGGCCGTCACGTTCTTCGTCACGATCCCTGCCTGTGTCGTCGAGCAACTCGCTGGACCCGAAAGCATGTCTCGAAGCAGCGACCTGACGCGGGGCTGTCGCTGGCAAATCTTCGCCGCGTACGCGGTTATCGAAACTCTCAGCTTCGTCGTCTATTTCGTCCTGGCCACCACGCTTCGCCATCCGGCTACCGTGACTCTCTACACAATCGTGGACTTCACGTGGTCGACGTTCGTGCTGGCGTACAACTCGGTGCTCGTGACGATCGTCTACCACGACCTGCGCGTCGCCAAGGAAGGGATCGACATCGACCATCTGGCGGCGGTGTTCGACTAGCGGTCATTCGCCGTGGCGGCGTGGTGTTTGTCGGCGCGTTCGTCGCCGAAGTTCTTGCGGAGTTCGAGGAAGGCGCGCTGCGCGGTGTAGAAGTCGAGGAGGAACGTTCGGGTGTCGCGCGGGGTGGAGCCGCTCCAGCCGATCTTGCGGCGAACCTTCTCGGCGATCTCGTCGAGGACGCGGTCGGTCTCATAGGTCGCCGGGCGGCGCAGGACGTCTTCGAGGACGTGAAGTTCCAAGATGCCGTAACGGTCGAGCTGCGCGTCGGTGAACGTGTACGTGTGCCGGCGTTCGACCAGGTCTTCGAGGAGCAGTTGCTTCGGCACCGCGATGACGAGCGTCCCGGCGATCAGATCGCCGGCGCGCAGGCGGTCGCGGTTGCAGAGCGGGAGCGCCGCCGTCAGGACGAGCCACAGCGCAACCGGGAGAATCTCCCACGGGGCCGCGAGCCAGCTTTGCGCCGTGACGATCATCCCGAGCGGGAAGAACGTCTCGGCTTCGCGGGAGAGGTTGCGCGCGACGATTGCACCGGCGGTCAGCGCGCCGCCGTTCCGGTCGACGACCCGCAGACCCATCGCCCGCTTGAGGGGGGTCGCGCCGGACCAGAGCAGCTCGAAGCACACGAAATACGCATTGCGCACCAGGAACGCGACGAAGACGCCGGCCGCGTACGTCGCGTTCGCGTGGCCGAACGAGATCAGGGCAGCGAAGAAGAGGATCAGCTCGGTCGCCACGAGCGTGACGACGAAGTCGCCGGCGAATGCGGCGGCACGTTCGGCGTAGTCGGCGATCTCGACGCGCAGCGGGACGCCGTCAGGCGTGACGAGCGCGCGCGCGCGGCGCGCGCCGCGGCCTAGCGCTGCGTCCGCTTTCGTTTCGACTGCAGCGCTCATGCGCGCCACCGGCGACCGGCGAGGGCAAAATAAACGATCCAGAAGACGAGGCTCAGCGTCGCGATCGTCAGCCGTAGGTCGGTGCTCTGGACCGCGGCGCGGAAGTAGCCTTCGAGCACCGCGGCAAGGGCCAGCATCAGCGCCGCTCCGACGGCGACCTTGGCAGCGGGGCCGCTTCGCAGCGCGAACGCGTCGGCGCGTGACGTCTCCCCGGGAAAGACCAGGATTTCGCCGAGCCGGAGTCCCGCCGCGGCGAACAGCGTGAACGCGGCCATCTCGGTCACGCCGTGAATCCCGACCCAGCCGGCGAACGCGAGCCCGAGGCCACGGTGGACGTGGAGTGCGAAGAACGCGCCGAGGATCGCGCCCTGGTAGATCGTCAGCAGGACGGCCGGGACGCCGGCGAGCATGCCGAGCCCGAACGTCAGCAGCGCGACGAGCGTGTTGTGTGAGAACAGCACGTTCGCGATCCCGTCGAGAACGTTTGGACCGACCGGCGCGGCCAACTCGTCGCGCACCAGGTCGGCGGCCGTGCTGGCGGCACCGCGGCCGCCGGCAAGATCGGACGGAACCAGCGTGCTGAACCAGCTCTCGCTTCCGTTCACGAGGACGAAGCCGGTCACGACGCCGATGACGAGGGCGACGAATGCGATCGCGACGTGGCGGTGCAGCGTCCGCACGGCCGCCGGAAAGCCGTGCTGCAAGAACCGGCCCGCTGCCGCGAGCGGGTCGCGCGGCGGTGCGTAGAACGTCAGGTACGCGCGCAGCGCGAGGTTGTCAAGGTAGGCGACGAGCGCGCGGTCGAGCGCGATCGCGCGGGCGACCGAGAGCGACGAGAGCACCGAGCGGTAGAGCATCGGGAACCGTTCGGCCTGCTCGGGCGTGAACGAGCGCACGCCGTGCACGCGCGCCTGCTCGACGAGCGCCTCCAGCTCGTCCCAGCTCGCTTCGCGCTCGCGCCGAAACTGCTGGCTCTTGAGGACCGGCGCCTCGCGGGTCGCGGCCATTATAGCAGCCCTCGCTGCTTGATCCGGATGTAGGTGTTCAACAGCGACGCGGAGAGCCGTGCCGACGGAACGTCCAAGCAGTGAATCCCCATCCGCGTCAGCCGTTCGAAGACGATGCTGCGGTCGCGCAGCACGTCATAGGCGAGGACCGCGCGCGCCATCTGGCGCACCGCATCGGGTGGTGCTCCGAGGATACGCGACGGCAGCGGGTCGGTCAGCGCGACGAAGACGACCAGATGGCGGCGCGTGAGCCGCTGCACGTTTTCGACCAGCAGCTCGGCGGTGACCGTGTCGACGAAGTCGGTGAACAGCACGATGAGCGAGCGCCGGTCGAGCCTCGCCGAGAGCGCCGTGAGGCCGAGTGTGAAGTTCGTTTCGTCGGTGCCATAGGCGAGGTCGGCCGAGACCTGCTGAAGGTGGCGGAAGCGGTGCGTGCCGCGCGCCGGCGTGACGAATGCACCTGGCCGGGCATCGAAACCGTACGCACCGACGAGGTCGCCGCTGCGCAGTGCGAGCCACGCGAGCAGCAGCCCGGCGTTGATCGCGTGGTCGAGCCGCGCGAGCCCGTCCAGCGGCTCGCGCATCAGGTGGCCGGTGTCGAAGGCGAGCACGACCGGGTGGTTGCGCTCCGCGCGGAACTCCTTTGAGAGCAGCTTGCGATGGCGCGCCGAGTGCTTCCAGTCGACGAACCGAACGTCCATCCCGGCCGCGTGGTCGCGCAGCGACTCGAACTCCGACCCTTCGCCGCGGTGCGGCTGCAATTTCGAGCCGAGCAGCGCGTCGCGGAACAGCAGATCGAACGCAGCCGGTCGTGACGCGTGTACGCTCGGAAAGACGCGCGTTACCCGGTCGAGCGCGAACCTGCGCGTCTGCTGCACGAAACCGAGCGGTCCGCGCCAGCGCACCCACGCCGCGTCGATGCGCGCGAGCCCGCGACGCCGCGGCACGATCTCGACCTCTGACGGTGCGCTCGTCCCGACCGCGAACGGGTTGTGCGCCAGCGACGGGCCGGCCTCGCCGCCGAGGTCGAGCATCACCTCGAACGCGGTCGGACGGCGGCCGCTACCCGCGTCGAGTGCGAGCGTTGCGTGCATCGCGACGCCGACGAAGCCGGCCTCGGGCGCGCGCAGCTCGAGCTGCAGGCGCCGGCGCGGAAATGCCAACACGGCGTCGGTTGCGAGCACGACGAGCACGAGTGCGCTCGCGTCGAACGCGAACGTCCAGAGCGCCGGCGCGACGACCACGAGCAACCACGGCAGCGGAAGGAGCGCCGCGAACACGAGGACGGCGCGGCGCGTCGGGCGCATCAGCGTGGCGCGCTCGTGCGCTCGATCGTCTGGCGCAGGATGCGGTCGGTCGAGAGCCCTTCGATCTCTGCCGACGCGCTCGCGACCACGCGGTGACGCAACGTCGGGAGCACGAGTTCCTTGACGTCGTCGGGGATGACGAAATCGCGTCCGCGCAACACCGCGACCGCGCGCGAGGCGGCCGCGAGCATCGTCGCCGCGCGCGGCGACGCGCCGACTTCCAGGCTCGTGTGCTCGCGCGTCCCGCGCACTAGGTCGACGACGTACTCGACGATCGGCTCCGTCAGCGTGACCGCCGCGACCGCTTGCCGAATCGCGCGCAGACGGTCGAGGTCGGCGACGGGGCTTAGCCCGAAGTCGGCGAGGTGCGGCATCGCGGAGCGGTTACCGTGACGGCCGACGATCGCGATCTCCTGATCCCGGTCCGGGTAGTCTATGGTGATCTTGAACAGGAAACGGTCGAGCTGCGCCTCGGGGAGCGGATACGTCCCCTGCTGCTCGATCGGGTTCTGCGTCGCGATCACCATGAAGCCGTCGCCGAGCGGATAGTCGCGCCCGTCGATCGTCACCGCGCGCTCGTTCATCGCCTGTAGCAGCGCGGCTTGCGTCTTGGGTGGGCTGCGATTGATCTCGTCGGCGAGGAGCAGCTCGGTGAAGATCGCGCCCTTCGTCAGCACGAACTCGTTCGTCTGGAAGTTGAACAGGTTCGTGCCGAGCACGTCGCCGGGCATGAGGTCGGGCGTGAACTGAATGCGGTTGAACGTCAGCGAGAGTGACGCCGCGAACGTCTGCGAGAGGAGCGTCTTTGCCGTGCCCGGGACACCTTCGAGCAGGACGTGCCCGCCGACCAGCAGGCTCGCGAGCATCAGGTCGATCGCGTCGTCCTGACCGACGATCGCCTTGCGCACTTCGCGCTTGAGCGCGTCGGCGTCGCGGCGGACGTCATCGAGGTTCGTCGAGAGCATCGTTCCTCCAGTGGTGGACGGCGTGGGCGGTCGCGACGGCGGCGGCCGCGTCGAGGACGGGTGGCGGTGCGGGGATGGTGAGCGGGTGGCCGGTACGGTCAAACCACGCGGCTAGTTCAGCACGGTCGAGGTTTCGCGGCGCGTGGAGCCTTTGCGCAGTCTCGCGCAGGAGCGCTTCTGCGTAGCGCGCCGTCAGATGATCGAGTGCCCCGACTTGCTCGACGAGGCGCGCGCCGTTCTCGATCAAGCTGCTCTTCCCCGCCGGCAGCGCCGGTGCGCGCGGCCGCGGCGCGCCGAACCGTCCCGCGCCGGCCCACAGCAACAGCGCGACGGCGACCGCGAGCTGCACGGTCACGAGGACGAACGGGAAGTCGAAGAGTGCACCGATGATCCCGAACGGGCGCGCGGTGAAGCCGTGTGCCGCCTCGTCGAAGACGACGCGCCCGCCGCTCGTGCCGCGCAGCGCCGTGATCAGCGCGACCGCAAGCGCGGCGTTGTGCCCGGTCAGGAGCCCGTGGTTCGCGATGACGTCGGGGTCGCTCAGCACGTAGACGCGTCGCCCGCGCAGCGCGCCGACCGCGACCGCACCATCCGCGGCGACGAGCGGTTCGAGCGCGCGCGACCGCACGAGCTGGAGATCGCCCGCGGTCGGTCCGCCGGTGAACGGTGCGTTCGCATTCCACCGAACGACGGGGTTGCCGCGTTCGACCTGGGCGGCGTCGTCGAAAGTCCCGGTGACGCGCGAAACGGTGTCGGTCGTCAGCAGCGCGTCGGTTCGAATCTGTCCCGGCTTCTGGACGTCAGCGGTACCGCGGCGCTTCGGCAGGACGAGCAGCACGGCTCGCGCGTCGCGCAGCACGCGCCGGACGTGGGCGAGCGTCTGCGGGTCGCTATTCGGCTCGGCGATCACGACGACCGCGACGCCGGACTCGCCGCCGTTGCCGTGGCTTTCTCCGACGGGAATTCCCAGGCGCTGGAGCGTCGTGAACAACGCGGCGTGCCCGAGCGCGGAGCGCGAGTAGATGTTCGATCCGGATTCGTCGGCGTGGCGGACCGCGCTCGCATCGCGCGTGATGAGGAAGAACGACAGCGCGCAGGCGAATGCGGCCGCCGCGAGCCAGCCAGCGATCAACCGGACGGAGAACAGCGGCGTCTCGGCGGCGTTCATGCGGCTGCCGGGCTTCCGGCGGTGAACGTCTCGAAGCTCCTGCGCACGGCCGCGTAGTCGTCGAGCGCCGCCGTGCGCCGCGCGAACCACGTCTCTTCGACGCACGCGATCATGTCGTGGAGTGCGCCGCGCTGCAACGGCGCAAGCGCGACCGCGCGCAGGATTTCACGGCTGGTGAGCGCGTCCGAGAGATCGTCGTCGATGCGGCGGCGCAGCGTCGTGAGCGCGTCGGCGAGAAGTTGGTGGATCGCTTCGGTGTAGCGGCCCGCCGCGGCCAGCTCGTCGGCGGAGATCAGCACGCGGCGTGACGCTGCGACGGCTTCGTCGTCCGCGGCGGCGGCGGTGCGCAGCGCGCGGACCGGGATGGCGCGCCGGTCGAGCAGCGCCGCGCCGAGCGAGACGACGATGAAGACGACCGCTGCGGCGAGCGCGACCCAGGCGAACGTCGTGAACAACGACCCCATCGCGGGCGTGGTGACGGCGGTGCCCGAACCGGCGGAACCCGCCGATCCCGCGCCGTCGACGATGAGCATCCGGCCATGGTCGCTCGGAAGCTGGTCCTGCACGCGCAAGTCGTGTTCGACGCTCGCCGCGACCGCGCGCGGGTCGCCTGCACCGGCCGCCGCAGCGCAGCACGGTGCCACGGCGAAGACCGCCGCCAGCAGCGCATACCGAAAGAGCCGCGTCATGAAACGGCCGAGCACCGAGCGTCTGTTCGCTCTCGGCTCGGGATGCACCCCGTCGAGGCTGCCCTAGCCGACAGGGCCAGCGCTGTGGCGCGCCGGAAAGGCGGTGCATGAGCGAAGCGTTGCAAACAATCCCCGTCAAACGGATCGACGGTTCCGAGACGTCGCTGGGCGCGTACGGCGACAAGGTGCTCCTCGTCGTCAACGTCGCCTCGCAGTGCGGCTTGACGCCGCAATATGCCGGGCTGGAAGCGCTCTACGAGCGCTATCGCGATGCCGGGCTGATGGTGCTGGGGTTCCCGGCCAACGAGTTCGGTGCGCAAGAGCCCGGCACGAACGAAGAAATCGCGCAGTTCTGCGAGACCAGCTTCGGCGTGCAGTTCCCGATGTTCGAAAAGATCGTCGTCAAAGGCGAAGGGCGTCATCCCCTGTATGATGAGCTGGTTCGTGCGCAGCCGACCGCGCGCCCGAAAGAGGGCGGCCAGCTCACCGAAAAGCTCGAATCGAAAGGTCTGCTCGCCGGCAACAAGCCCGACGACATCATGTGGAACTTCGAGAAGTTCGTCGTCGGCCGCGGCGGCGACGTCGTCGCGCGGTTCGCGCCCGACGTGACGCCGGACGATCCCGCGCTCGTCGAGACGCTCGAAGCGGAACTGGCGAAACGCTGACGATTCGGCCGCTGACGGCGCAGCGGTGGAGTGCGTTCGAGGACCTGTTCGGCGAGAACGGGGCCTCGAACGGCTGCTGGTGCATGTATTGGCGGCTGGGCCGCGCGTACCACACGCGCCCCCGCGAGGAAAACCGCACCGACTTTCGCGCGCGCGTCGAGCGCGGGCCGGCGCCGGGACTCGTCGCGTTCGACGGCGACCGCGCCGTCGGCTGGTGCCAGCTCACGCCGCGCGACGAGCTGCCGTGGCTCGACCGCGGACACCTCACCCGGCGTGTCGACGACACGCCGGTCTGGGTGCTCTCATGTTTCTTCATCCGCCGCGGCTACCGCAAGCGCGGCGTCATGTCGGCCCTGATCAACGCGGCAGTCGAAGCCGCACGCAGCGAGCACGTCACCGCACTCGAAGCCTACCCGGTCGACACCCACGCGCCGAGTGCCACGCGCAACCTCTTCACCGGCGTTGCGTCGGCGTTCGCGCGCGCCGGTTTCCGCGCCGTCGCGCTCCCAGCCCCACACCGCCCAACGATGCGTCTCGTCCTCTAACGCACTGCCCCGAACTGTGGGTTGGCGAGGCCGGTTTGGGGACCGCCGATGATGTGGAGCGGGCGGAGGATGGTG
>JAFAMK010000288.1 GCA_019233415.1 Vulcanimicrobiota bacterium | reverse complement strand
TCAGCGTGACGGAGTCGGCGGTGCCCAACGATGCGCACGCATACCTGACCTATGCGCACGAGCTGGCGCGTTTCGAAGAGACGGCGGATTTCCTGAGCACGCATCTGGGCGCGCGCCGATGAACGCGCCGCACGAAAGGAGAACGATCATGGATGCCCTCTGAGAAACGCGTGATCGTGGGCGCCCTCGTCTACGACGGCGAGGGCGGACCGCCGCAGCACGCCGACGTGCACGTCGTGGACGGCGTGATCGAGCGCGTCGCGCCGGCGAGCGACCAGCATCCCGGCAGCACCGTCATCGACGGAACCGGGCTCGCGCTCGCGCCCGGCTTCGTCGACGCGCACTCGCACGGCGACAACGCGCCGTTTCAAGCCGACGACGACACGTCGAAGATTCTCCAGGGAATCACGACCGAGGTCGTCGGCAACTGCGGCACGAGCCTCGGCCCGTACGACCCGGCGCGCGCCGACGCATTCTTCGCCGAAGTGGGCGGTTTTTTCGCCGGGCTGCCGCGGTTCGGACCGCGCTTTCGCGACGCCCTCGAGGCCGCCGACGCGCGCGGCTACGTGACGAACTACGCGCCGCTCGTCGGACACGGAACCACTCGCGCCGCCGCGATGGGCGATAGCGGGCGCCCGGCCGAAGCTCGCGATATCGCAGCGATGCGCGCACTCGTCGACGAGGCGCTCGATGCCGGCGCGTTCGGCATGTCGACCGGGCTGATCTATCCGCCCGGCGTGTTCTCCGATACGGACGAATTGGTCGCGTTGGTCGAACGGCTCGGTCCGCAGCATATCTACACGAGCCACATCCGCGGCGAGAGCGACCACGTCGTGCGCAGCGTCGAGGAGGTCGTCGAGATCGGCCGCCGCACCGGCCGGCGTGTTCACGTCTCGCACCACAAGACGGCGGGAACCGCGAACTGGGGCAAGTCCGTCGAGACGCTGCGCGTGCTCGCGCAGGCGCGCGCCGACGGCGTCGCGGTGACGCAGGACATGTACCCGTACCGGGCAGGAGCGACGAACCTCTCCGCCGCGCTTCCGGCGCGCTATCACGACGGCGGCCCGTCGGCGGCGCTGGCGCGGCTGCGCGCGCCGGGCGCGGTCGACGACCTGCGCACGGCGATCGCGAACGGCGAGCCCGGCTGGGAGAACCTCGCCAAGATGGCGGGGTGGGACGGCATCCTGCTCGCGACGACGCGCGACCACCGCTTCGAAGGCCGCACGCTCGCCGAGCTGGCGCAGGACCTCGGGCGCGATCCCGTCGAGACGCTCGTCCACATCCTGCTCGAAGAAGAGTTGGTCGCGTCGATGATCGTCTTCATGATGGACGAGGGCGACATCGAGCGCATCATGCGCGACCCGCACACCGCGATCGGCACCGACGGCCATCCGCCGGGGCTCGGCGGAAAGCCGCACCCGCGCACGTTCGGAACGTTCCCGCGCGTGCTCGGCGAGTACGTCCGCGTGCGCGGCGTGCTGAGCCTGAGCGAGGCGATCCGCCGTATGACCTCGCTCGCCGCCGACACGTTCGGCCTGCACGGCCGCGGCCGCATCGCGCCGGGGATGGCGGCCGACCTCGTGCTGTTCGATCCGGCGACCGTCGCCGACGACCTCGACTTTCGCGATCCGGTTCGCCTGCCGAGGGGGATTCACCGCGTGCTGCAGGGCGGGCACGTCGTCGTCGAGGACGGCCGGTACCGCGGCCCTCGCGCTGGATCACGGTTGGTCCCGGCCGTGTGATCCGGGGGGCCGCGGCACTCGAGCGGCCGAACAATCGGGTATGACCGCGGCCGACCTCGAGCTTCCGGAATCCGGCGCCGTCCTCGCCGACCTCGCGCTGTGGGACATGCGGATCGACGCGGCGACGTCGGGCGAAGAGGTCGACGCCCTGTTCGAAGAGACGCCGCTCTTGCCGGGCGTCATCGTGATGGACGGCGAGCGGATCGCGGCCCTCCTCGCGCGGCGCACATTCTATGACCTGACCAACCGCTCGTTCTCGCGCCAGGTCTTCCTGCGCCATCCGATCTCGTTGCTCGTCGAGTCGCTCCCGCCGGCGGAGCCTGCGGTCGTTCCGTCGCAACTCTCGATCGAAGCGGCGCTCGACGCGGCACTCGCGCGCGCCTCGGGCCACGTCTACGACCCGCTGATCGTCGACTCCGGCGACGCGCTCCACCTGCTCGAGATCGAGGTCCTGATGCGCGCCGCCGCCGCCGCGCTCACCGCGGCGAACCGCGAGAAGGACTGGCTCCTCGGCGAGCTCCAGCGCACCGGCACCTAGCGCCGCGGTCACTCGCCCTGTCCGCCGCGGCAGGCTGCGACAAAGCCGGACCGTGGACCGGGGCATCGCGGGGGTGGTGCGGGGGTACCGGACGTGGTATGATCGCCGTTGCTGCCTGCGGGCAGCGCCCGCCGTCCTTCGGGACGGTTCGGGGTCGTGGCGTCCTCGGGCGCCACGTGTGTAGGGTCGGATCCGTTCCGACCGTTTTCCACCTACATCACCACGAGGTTCACCCCAGCGATGGCTGCTCCCAAAGGCAAGCGCGCGTCGGCGAAAAAAGATCGCCGCCCGAAGCGCAAGGTCTGCAATTTCTGCGCGGAACGTCTCGACGCGCTCGACTACAAAGACACGACGCGCCTGCGCAAGTACATCAGCGAGCGCGGGAAGATTCTGCCGCGCCGCATCTCCGGCAACTGCGCCTCGCACCAGCGCGCGCTGACGACCGCCGTGAAGCGCGCGCGTGTGATCGCGCTCCTTCCGTTCGTGGTTCAGTAGGGAGCGGCGACGTGAAGGTCATTCTCACCGGCGACGTCAAGCCGCTCGGCGTCCGCGGCGCGGTCGTCGACGTCAAGGACGGCTACGCGAACAACTTCCTGTTTCCGAAGCAACTCGCCGTCGTCGCGACGCCCGGCGCGATGAAGCAGCTCGAGCAGCAGCAGAACGCCAAGAAGCGCAAGCAGGCCGAAGAGGTCGCGAACGCTCAGGAAGTCGCCGCGCAGCTCGAAGCGAGCGTCATTCGCGTCCCCGCGAAGGCGGGCGGCAACGGCCGCCTGTTCGGCACCGTGACGAACGCGCAAGTCGCCGACGCGCTCCACGAGCAGCTCGGCGTGACGATCGACCGCCACAAGATCGAGATGAAGGACGGCATCAAGGCGCTGGGGACGTACCCGGTCGAGATCCGCCTGGGGAACAACATCGTCGCCAAGTCCGCGGTGCAGGTCGTCGCGCTGAAGTAATCGCGTGCGACTGCGCGCCGACGAGAAGCTGCGACGCGAGATCGCGGCGCTCTACGACGTTCTCTCCGAAGCGCTCGGGACCGAGAAGGTCGTCATGCGCGCCGGCAAGCTCGGCACGCTGAAAGAGATGCGCTCGCAGGCGATCCCCGATCGCCTGCTGGCGCTGCAGCGTCTGGTGTTCGAAGACCCGACGCTGGAGAACCGCCCCGCGAAGGCGCAGTACAAGAAAGTCATCGGCGAGATCGAGGACCGGCTCGCCGATCTGGTCGCGCAGCGCACGGTCGGCGACCAGATCGAAGCGAAGATCAACGCGAAGATGCTGCAGCGCCACCAGGAGTATTTGCGCGAGCTTCGCCTGGAAGCGCTGCGTGAAGAAGCCGGCCCGGAGACACCCGCAACGGAGAAGCGTCTCAAGGAACTGGAAGCCCTGGACGCGCGCGGGCTTGCGCGCGCCGCGCTCGACGTGCTGCGCCCGAAGTCGCTCGACCAAGTCGTCGGCCAGGAGTCGGCGATCAAAGCGCTCCTCGCGAAGCTCGCCTCTCCCTACCCGCAGCACGTGATCTTGTACGGGCCGCCCGGCGTCGGGAAGACGACCGTCGCGCGGCTCGCGCTCGAGCTGGCGAAGGCGCGCACGCACGCGCCGTTTGCACCGAACCCACCGTTCGTCGAGGCGGCCGGAACGACGCTGCGCTGGGACCACCGCGAGACGACGAACCCGCTGCTGGGCAGCGTGCACGACCCGATCTACCAGGGCGCGCGGCGCGACTTCGCCGACAGCGCGGTTCCGGAGCCGAAGCTGGGCCTG
>JAFAMK010000263.1 GCA_019233415.1 Vulcanimicrobiota bacterium | reverse complement strand
CTCCCAGTCGGCCGCCGCGCCGGCGCGCAGCGCGAACGCCGCGTCTTCAAAGACGCGGCGGGGGATCACGTACTGCCGCAGCGCGGCGACCGGTGCGACGACGATCTGCGGCTTGCGCGCGCACAGGTCGGCGAGCAGCGTCATCCGCGCACTGCGCTCCGACGGTGACTCGATCGCGCCGAGCGTCTCGTCGCGCGGGCGCAGCAGCGCCACCGACGCCGGCTCGCGCTCGCCGAGGTAGTACGCCAGGTCCGTGAACGTTCGCTCCGCGACGTCGGTCGTCGGGACGACGACGAAGAGCTGGCCGCCGAGCGCGTTGTGCAGCGCCGCGAGCAGGTAGGGCCGCGCGGTGCTGGTCGTCTCGTGCAGCGCGAAGGCCAGCCCGTGCGCGGCCCCGAGCGGCGTGCGCAGCCGCTCGATCAGCTCGGCGAGCGGACGAGAAGAGGCAGGGAGGGCGCGAACGAGGCTCGGCGCGAGCACGGCTTCAGGCACGGACCATCTACTCTACCACGGCCGCGCCTCGCGCGCGACGACGGATTACGCCGGTCGAGGCGCCTCGGAGGCGTCGAGCAGGAGCAGGCTGCGCAGGAAGATGCCGAGCTTGCGCTCATCGGTCGAGACGCCCAGCTCCTGCGGTGAGGTGATGCGCCCGACGCGGAAGACCAGCCGGTTCACGCGACCGGTGCGCAGGCGCAGCGGGCCGATCACGATCGTCCGTCCGGTCGAACCGGGGAAGAGCGCGATCCCGTTCGGCGAGGCGAGCAGTTCGGAGTCCGACGCGACCGCGAGCGCGCGGAACACCTCCTCACCGTTCAGCTCGAGCGAGACGGCTTGGCTCGTCATCTCGCCGTCGAGGAAGCAGCGCACGTCGGCGCAGACCGCGTAGTCGCCGTCGCACGGCACGCGGAAGATCAGGTCCGCGGCGAGCGCCTCGCTCCACACCCCCTTCGCCTCCAGCTCGCTCCAGCCGAGGCCGAGGAAGTGCCGCTCGCCGTTCAGCGCGTCGTAGGAATACTTCACGCCGGGCTCGATCGTGTCGACGCAGTCGGCGAGGGCCCCAACGACCTCCGGTGCGAGGCCGGTCAGCACGCGCTCGTCCCACGACGCGATCACGTCGCCGAACGCGTCGAGCACCGCCGCGTTCTCATCCGCGTTCAGCACGGACCGCGTCGCCGCCGGCATCTGGACCAGGTCGGGATACTCGTTCGGATGGACCAGCACGTCGAACTGCACGCCGAGAAATCGCTCGACCGTGCGCACCGTCGCGTCGAACTCCGCGACGAGGTCCTCGTACTTGACGACCATGCACGTCTGCGGGTGCTGCGCCGCGTGGCTCACCAGCATGCGCGCGAACTGCCGGTACTCGCGGATCGCCTCGTCGACGTCGCCGATGAAGAACTCGTCGAAGCCCAGCCGCGTCAGGTTGCGGCGGTTGAGCATCGAGTTGATCGTCGCCAGCGGGCTGCGCGCGGTGTACAGGTAGCTGATTCGCGGGAAGAGCGGTTCGAGCACCGTCTGGTCGCGCTCGCCGCTGCGCCCGGCGCTCTTCGAGCCGATCACGCGGAGCGCGGCCTTATCGACCGACGCGGCGACGACGGCGGCGACGATCGCGTTCAACCGCTCGGGGGTCGGGAAGCGCACGATCAGCGGCGCTACGCGCGTGTTGACGTACGCGTCCCCGCGTCCGTTGTGGTGTCCATTGCGCGCCGCGCCGTTCTGCGAAATCTCAGGCGGCGTGCTGACGATCTTGCGGCGCAGCGCGCGGTGCCAGTTCGCGTAGCGCAGGGTCGGTTCGAGGTCGCGGACCAGCGCGCCGAGCGAGTACTCGTACATCACCGCCGCCTCGGGGCTCGTATTGACGATCTCGGCGAGCCATGTCGTTCCCGAGCGCGGGCAGCCGCGCAGCAGGGCGACGTTCGGCAGCTCGTTCTCGGGCATGGGCAGGACGTCGTAGAGCGCGCTCGGGCTGGGGACACGGGCAGACATGGGCGCCACGTTCTTCGGTGGCCATGGGCAAGGGGTCATTCCTGCTCACATCACTGTGTCATAAAAATGGCCGCTTTCGGGGCGGCAAGGCCCTGCTCCCGGATCGCCCGCGCGCGTTCGAGCGCGGCCGTGACGTTCGGAAGGATGTTCTCGGCACCGACCAGCTCGACGAGGTGCGTGCGCGCGATCAGCTGCGCCGGCTGCAGCCGTGCCCCGCAGACGAGCAGCGTGCGGCCCGAGCTCGCGAGCCGTTCGCACAGCGACTCGATCGCGTGAAGACCGGTGGCGTCGACCGCCGTCATGTTGCGCAGGCGCAGGATGACGATCGGCGCGTACGCGCTGAGATCGCTCGTCTCTTCGATCAGCTTCTCCGTGGTGCCGAAGAGAAACGGGCCGTGGATGCGCAGGATGGTGACGTACGGCGGCAC
This sequence comes from Vulcanimicrobiota bacterium, assembly GCA_019233415.1. GTDB lineage: Bacteria > Vulcanimicrobiota > Vulcanimicrobiia > Vulcanimicrobiales > Vulcanimicrobiaceae > Vulcanimicrobium. Next base: position 1,027 of record JAFAMK010000263.1, on the reverse strand, counting down.
CTCCTTGTCCTGCAAAACGTGCGCGCGGCCTTCGTCGATGTACTCCGGCGTGACGACCGACACCGTCGTCGTCTGCGAGACGCGGTAGATGTACAGGAGCGCGGCCAGCATCATGCCCACCTCGACCGCGACGGTGAGGTCCGCCGCGACGGTGAGCGCGAACGTCACGAGCCACACGGCAGCCGCGGTCTTGTCGAGCCGCAGGATCGCGGGGATCTCGCGCCACTCGCCGATGCGATAGGCAACGACGCACAGAACCGCCGCGAGTGAGGCGAGCGGGATGGTCTTTCCGAGCGGCGCGAAGACGAGAACGATTGCGAGGAGCGCGAGCGAGTGCACGATCCCGGCAACCGGGGTGCGCGCGCCGGAACGCACGTTGGTTCCGGTTCGCGCGATCGCGCCGGTGACGGGAATACCGCCGACCAGCGGCACCAGAACGTTCGCCGCGCCTTGCGCGAAGAGCTCGGCGTTCGAATTGTGACGGTCGCCGACGAGCCCGTCCGCGACCACGGCCGAAAGAAGGCTTTCCACCGCGGCGAGGACCGCGACGGTGAGCGCCGAGGGCAGCAGCGGCACGATCAAGTCGGGCCGGAACTGCGGCATACCGACGTGCGGCAGACCGGCGGGAATCCCGCCGAAGCGCGTGCCCAGCGTGTCGACGTGCAACCCGAACAGGGCGACGGCGCCGGCCGTGACGGCGAGCGCGACGATCGCGCCGGGAATGCGCGGCACGAACGTCTGAAATCCGACGACGATCGCGATCGTGACGGCGGCGAGGACGGCCGACGCGGCGTCGGCACTGCCGAGATGCGCCGCGAGCGCGTGCATCCGTGCGAAGAACTCGCTCGGATTCCCCGTCATCTTCAGACCGAGAAGGTCCTTGATCTGCGTCGACGCGATGAGCACGGCGATGCCGTTCGTGAAGCCGACGACGACGGGGCGCGGAATGAATCGGACGGCATTGCCCAGGCCGGTGATGCCGAGCACGACCAGCAGCGCGCCCGCCATCATCGTGACGACCGCAAGC
>JAFAMK010000168.1 GCA_019233415.1 Vulcanimicrobiota bacterium | reverse complement strand
CGGCGAGCGAAACGATCGTCAGCGTCCGTCCGCGTTCGTACACGGCGATGTCGACGCGGCCGGACGGCGGAACGAACACGTTCGGTTCGACCACGACCGGCGGTTTCAGCGGATCGATCTTCGAGGTCTCGAAGTTCCAGTTCACCGGGACGCCGTCGCGGGCGAGCACCGAGAGCGGTACGACGGTTCCGCCGTCCATGACGGTCTGGATGTTCACGTACGCGTCGGACGCCGCGTTGAGGATGCGATACCGGCGGACGGTGTTGATGAGCTGCGTGACTTGCGGCCCGACGCTCGGCGTCGCTGTGCCGCCGAGGACGACGGGAATCAGCGCGCCGTTGACGACGAGCGGGCTCACTTGCGCCAACGTCGGCTGCGGGGCGCAGTACGGCGTGCCGGCGGTGTAGGGGAATCCGGAGTTCCACGGCGGCGGGAAGAACGCCGGGAACGGAACCGGCGTCGCGGCGGCGCCCGGCCCCGCGCGCAGCGGGACGTGCGAGAGCAGTGCATTGTAGTGCTGAACGCGCTCGGGCCGGCCCATCTCGGGCATCTTCATCGTCGGTAAGGCGGCCTGCAGCGTCGGCGTCTGGTTGCGCGGCGAGTTCTTGATCATCAGCAGCACGGCGTTGCTGTCGATCGCGCCGGCGGCGGGATCGACGATCAGCGTGCCGGCGAGCCCGCCGCCGACCTGCGCGTCGGAGAGCCCGTGCAGGTGCGCGTGGTACCAGTACGTCCCCGGCGGCTGCGTGCGCGGCACGACGAACTTGTACACGCAGGTGTTCGCGTTCGGCGCCCACACGAGCGACTTGTAGACGTTGTCGACGTACGGGTCGACGTGCCAGCCGTGCGTGTGGAAGTTCGTGTCGTTCGAGAGCATCCACGGCGGCATCGTTTCCGTGTGCGCGCGCGGATGGTTGAAGTAGCCGGACGGGACGAGCGACGGGTCCGCGGGCGGGAACGTCGGGCCGTCGTTCGGCAGCCACGCGCACCCGTCCGAGGTCGGAATGATCGACGATTGCGGGGTCGGGACGGGCGAGGGGCCGGTGTACGGAATCTGGTTCACGAGCGTCATCGTGAACGTCCAGCCCTGGCGAATGCGGATCGTCGGCGCCTCGACGTACGCCGTCGCACCGCTCGCGCTGGTCGTGTAGCAGTAGGTCTGGCCGGTTTGCGAATTCGCGCCCTGCTTCACGTAGAGCGTGAAGTTCGGCGTGCGCGAGGCGTCGACGACCGGAGGCTGCGGTAGATAGCCGGGTGGGGGCGAGTTGGGGATGCAAGGCGCGGTCGTGGCGGCGGCGGCGAGCGCCGCCGTGCCGTGCGCCGAGGTACCGGGGAGCACGCCGACGGCGGCGGTCGTCGCCAACACCCCGAGAGCGGCGAGCGTCAAGGCTCGCGATGGAACACCCATGGACGACTCCTTCCAAGAAAGTGCCGGAGGCGTCGTCTTAAGCAGATCAAGCGACCGTACCTCCGGCCGGGAACCCCTCCCGGCCGGGCGAGCGAATCGCGGTCAGGCGTCGAGCGAGCGAACCGAGCCGATCCCCGGGACGGCCCGGAGCGCGGCGAGGGTCGTCTCGTCGGCGGCGCGGTCGGTCGAGAGGACCATGATCGCATCGCCTCCGACCGTGTTCCGGGAGACTTGCATCGTCGAGATGTTCACGTGGGCGTCGCCGAGGATCGTTCCGACCCGCCCGATCATCCCGGGGACGTCGCGGTGCTGGGTCAGCAGCATCGGGCCGACGGGGGTCGCGTCGATCTCGTAGCCGTCCAGCTCGACGATGCGCGGCGAGCCGGCGACCGAGGTCGCGGTGATCGAGGTCCCGGCGGCGAGCAGTCGCAGCGAGGCCGCGTAGGCCGACGCGCCGGCATCGCCGCGCGCCTCGACGACGATCCCCAGCTCGTGCGCGATCGCCTCGGCATTGACGACCGAGACGCGGCGGTCCGTCGTCGCCTGCAGCAGCCCGCTGAGGAAGGCGCGGATCAGCGAGTCGGGCGGCACGTCGGCGAGCTGCCCGCCGAGCACCAGCGCGAAGCCGGGGAGCCGCGGCGCGCGCGCGTACTGCGGGTAGAACCGGCCGAGCCGGTAGGCGACTTCGAGGAACGGGATGGCGCGCGCGGCTTCGGGGCCGTCGGGAACCGGCGCGTTGACCGCGCCGGTCGCCGGCGCGCCGAGCAGGACGCGGGCGACGTCTTCGGCCAGCTCGGCGGCGATGCGGGCCAGCGCCTCGTGCGTCGAGCCGCCCAGGTGCGGCGTCGCAAAGACCTTGGGGTGGCGGTGGAGCGCGGCGCCGGTTCCGTCGGCCGGCGGCGGTTCCTGTGCGACGACGTCGATCGCCGCGCCGGCCAGCGCGCCCGCGTCGAGGGCGTCGAGCAGGTCGCGCTCCACGATCACCCCGCCGCGCGCGCAGTTGACGAAGTACGCGTGCGGGCGCATCAGCCGCAGCTTCGCGCCGTCGATCATCCCCAGCGTCTGCGGGGTGAGCGGAACGTGCAGCGTGACGAGGTCGCTCTCGCGCAGCAGCGTCTCCAGGTCGACGAGCCGCACGTCGAACGTGTCGGCGCGCGCGGCGGTGATGTACGGATCGTGCGCGAGCAGGTTCATCCCGAACGCCTTCGCCCGCGTCGCGACGTTGCCACCGATCCGGCCGAGCCCGACGATGCCCAGCGTCTTGCCGTACAGCTCGGTGCCGATGAGGTTCTTGCGGTCCCAGATCCCCTCGCGCAACTGCTGCACGGCGGCCGGCGTGCGGCGCATGAGCGAGAGCATCAGCGCGAAGGTCTGCTCGGTCGCGGCGATCGTGTTCGCGCCGGGCGTGTTGAGGACGAGGATGCCGGCGTCGGTCGCGGCCTCCACGTCGATCGCGTCGACGCCGACCCCGGCGCGGGCGACGACCGAGAGCCGCGGCCCGGCGGCCAGGAGCTCGCGGTCGACCCGCGTCTCGGAGCGAACGATGAGGCCGTCGGCCTCGGCGAGCGCCGCGACGAGCTCGTCGCGCGAGCGGCCGACACGCGAGTCGACCTCGATCCCTGCGTCGCGGAGCACGGCCAGGCCGCGCTCGGCAAATGGCTCGGCGACGACGACTCGCTTGCGCGAGAGGCCGCTCTGATGCATCGGGCGTAGTTGCACGCGCTTGGTCTTCCGCCTCCGTCGGACTGTCGCGGTAGTAGCGATCGCGTTCGCCGTCCCGCTTCTCGTGCTGCTCGCCTCGGTGCGGACGTCGGTTGGCTTCTGGGACACCGGCGATCTCCAAACCGTTGCCTGGATCGCCGGAATTCCGTATCCGACCGGCTTCCCGGGCTACGTGCTGATCGGCTGGGCCTGGACGCACGCGCTGCCGGTCGCGTCGGTCGCGGCACGGCTCAATGCGCTCTCCGCCGTCTCGCTCTGCGCCGCGGCGGCGACGATCACGGCGCTCGCCCTGCTGCTCGACGTCTCGCCGCCGCTCGCCGTGCTCGCCGGCTGGACGTTCGTCTTCGCGCGCGAGGTGTGGTGGCGCGGAACTTACGCCGACGTGCATCCTCTCGGCTTCGCGGTCGCGTTCGCCGCGCTAGCGCTCGCCGTGCGCTGGGTCTGGCGGGCGGAGACGCGCGCGCTGACCGCGGCGATCATCGTCGCCGGCGCGGCCGTTGCGATCGACAACACGACGGTGCTGCTGCTGCTCGGCGGGATCGTCGTCGTTGCGGCGCGGCGCCCGCCGCTCGAGCCGGTCGTGAACGCGCTCTCGATCGCAGGCGTGCTGATCGTGCTGACCTACGCGTACCTCCCGCTGCGGAGCGCGTACGTCACGTCGCACCGGCTCGACCCGACGCTCACGCTCGGCGTTCCGCCCGGCCGGCCGTTCTGGGACGACCACCATCCCGCGACGCGCGACGGTTTCCGCGCGCTCGTCGCAGGGACCGAGTGGGGACCGAGCGAGTCGCTGGTGCGTGTCGCAACACCGCACGCGATTGGCGCCACACTCGACCGTTTCGGGCCGCTCCTGCGCGCCGACATGCCGCAAGGGCTCCTGTTCGTCGCGGCGGTCGGGATCGGGTTTCTGCTCGCGCAGTCGCCGCTGGTCGGGATCGGGCTGCTCGTCGCCGCGCTGCTGCCCGCGCTCTTCGGCGCGTCGTATCCGGTCGAGGCCGATCCGGGTCGCTACGGCTTCGGGCTGTACGCGGTCGCCGCGCTGGGGATCGCGCTCGCCGCCGACCGCACCGTGCGCGCGTTCGGGCGCGAGCGCCCGGCCGTCGCCCTCACCGTCGTGTGCGGGCTGCTCGGGCTCGCGGTCGTGCACGACGTCGCGCGCGGGCGCGCCTTCTTCGATACGCGCGGCGACACGCGCGCGAGCGCGCTCGGCGCGCGCGTCGCCGACGCGACGCGCGACGGCGCGGTCGTCGTCGCCGTGTGGGACTGGGCGACGCCGCTCGCGTACAAGGCCTACGTGGAACGCGGTTTGGGACGCCGCATCATTCTGTGCGCGCTTCCGGAAGACTACCTCGACGAGTACGCCGCGTGGATGCGCGGGCATCAGGTCGCGATCGTCTCCGACGGTGAGCCCGACCTGCCCGGCTACCGCACGCGCGCGCTCTCCGGCGGCACGCCGCAAGTCTACGAGGTGCTTCCACCGTGAACGCCGTGCTCGCCGGCCTCGTGGCGGCGATCATCGCGCTGGTCACCGCGCACGGCCGCGTGACGCCGTACGACAACTACGTCCTGCTCGCGTACTC
>JAFAMK010000135.1 GCA_019233415.1 Vulcanimicrobiota bacterium | reverse complement strand
CGCGTGAGATCGGTTCGCTACTTCCCGATCGCGAGCCCGAAGATCGCGTTCGGCGCGGGGAGCTGCAACTGCACCGTCGGGAGGCTCGCCGCGGAGAACGGTGGCGCGTAGACGCTGACCGTCCTTGAGCCGAGGTCCCCGACGTAGAGGTTTCCGGCCGCGTCGAACGCGACGGATTCCGGAATGTTGACCGCGTTGCCTGGCGGGCACGGGCAGGCCGATCCAATGATCGTGAACGCCGGGACGCTCGCGCTCGTGAGCGGCAGGTTGTACACGTCGACGCGACCGAGCGGCTGCGGCGTGCTGATCGGCATCGAGACGAACAGCTGGTTGTTGCTGATCGCTTCCTTGCGATACGACGTGTCGCTGAGCGCCGGCGTCACCACCGCCGGCGGATTGTTGTACGGCGGCGCGTAGACGTAGATCTTGTTCACGTCGGAGAGATACATGTTGAGTGAGCTGTCGAACACGAGCCCGACGAGTTGCGAGGCGCCGGTCGGGAACGTCTGTTGCGCCGCGGTCGTCGAACTCGGGAAACCCCCGCCCGCCCGCGCGAAGCGGTCGATCTCGGTGCCGACGCCGGCCGTCCACAACTGATCGAGCTGCGGACCGGACTGCGGGAATGTGATCTGTCCGACGTTGCCCGCGGTGCCGTTGGCGAACGTACTGGCGGGTGTGCTGGAGCCCGACAGCGGCGCCGTGAAGTAGAAGAGATTGTGGTGGAAGTCGCCCGCGGCGAGGTTGCCGTTCGAATCGACGCCGACCGCGACGAGGTCGTTCCCCGCAATCGTGAAGTCCGGCGTCGACGAGCCGGTCAACGGTAGCGTGAACCGCTCGACCCCACCCGGCGTGTTGTCGTTCGAGACGTACAGGTGCTGCCCGACGTTCGCCGGCGGCGGTGTCGGCGTGGGGGTGGGCGTCGGCGTCGGCGAGGGCGTGAAGAGCGCAACGGTCGAGCTGGTCGTGACGACGACGAACGAGTACGTCACGCCGTTGCGCAGCGTGAACGGGAAGCTCGAGGTCGGCCAAGTGTACGTGTTGCCCGAGACGGTCGCCGGGCCGGAGATCGCGTTCCAGCCGGCCGCCGGGTTTCCGGGATCGTAGAACGCGACGTAGGTGGTGCCGGCCGCCGGCGGCGTCGAGCCGGCCGGGAACGTCACCGAGAACGTCGGCAGGTTCGGGCAGTTCACGTTCACGTCGGGGGTGACCGTGAACCAGACGATCGGCGTGAGCGGACCGCCGCCGATGTTCATCGGGCGGCGGCGTGCCGCGGCGAGCGTCGGCGTGCCGGTCGGCTGCGTCGTCGAGAAGACGATCCCGAGGTGCGAGACCACGCTCGTCGGCGGGCACCCGACCGCGCTGTTGAGCGCGGCTCCGAACGGCCCGATGGGCCCGAAGGTCGCGGAGCTCGAGTTCGTGGTGCTCGTCGTCAGCGTGCCCGATGCGCTGCCCACGGGACCGGGTGTCGCCGTTGGTGTCGGGGTCGGAGTCGGCGGGGTCGCGACCCCGGTGAAGATCGGCGGCGCGGTACTGTTTCCGCCGTTGCAGGCGGTTACGAACGCAGCGAGTGCCACGGCGATGAGCAGGCGTCGAAGCATGGCCTCTCCCTCCATCGGGGTGATGACACAGCGACCCGGTAGCGAATCGTTCTTCTCCTAGCCGAGGTCACCTTGGCGAGGGCATCACTAGCTCAGGTCACGGCTACTGCCGGGATGGCGGGCGCTTGGCGGGCGAGGACGGCAAGCTCATCACGCCGCGTACGTCGAAGCGTGCGACGTGCAGAAGCATCTGATCGTCGTGTCGTACGACCTCCGCAATCGCTACGGTGTTCAGCATCGAGTGAGCCGCAGAGACCGGTAGAACGAGCGCCATTTTTGCGATGTTGATCGTGCTCAAGTATGGTGGGAATGCAATGGCGGCGGAGGGGAGCGAGGACCCGACGCTCGATGAAGTCGCGGCTCTCGCAGAGGTCGGGGAGCGCGTTGTGCTCGTGCATGGTGGTGGGCCGCAGATCGATGCGGAACTGCGTGCGAAGGCGATCGAAGAAGAACGCGTGCAGGGGCTGCGGGTGACCGGGGCGGCGACGCGCGACGTCGTCGAGTACGTGCTGTGCGGGAGCGTCAACAAGGCGCTGGTGCGCGCGCTCGCGCGGCGTGGGGCGAAGGCGGTGGGCATCTCGGGCGAGGACGGCGGTTTGCTGGCGGCGCGGCGTGCCGGCGCGGTGGACGGCGTCGACCTCGGCTATGTCGGCGAAATTGCTGCGGTTGATCCCGCTGCGGCGCGTGCGCTGCTCGACGCGGGGTTCGTCGTCGTCGTCGCGCCGCTCGGGACCGACGTCACCGGCGGCGGTCCATTGAACTGCAACGCCGACACCGCCGCCGGGGCGCTTGCAGGCGCGCTCGGTGCCGACGCCTACGTCGTGATCACCAACGTTGCCGGGGTTCGGCGCGACCTGCACGATCTGGGCTCGGTGATTCCGCGGCTCACCGTCGCCGAAGCGGAGGGATTCCTCGCCGACGGCACGTTCGCGGACGGAATGATCCCGAAGATGCGCGCCGCGATCGACGCGGTGCGAGGCGGCGCGCGGCGCGCGGTCGTCGCGGGCGCCGGGCCGGGTGCGATCGCCGCCGCGCTGCGCGGGGCGGGCACCGAACTCGTCGCGTAGGCCGCCACCGAAAACAGGTGCGCCCTGCGGTCGCAATGGTCGTGGACCGGCGGTTTTCGTCCGTATGGTCCCTAGCGGGACGCTCCGCGGTCTGCTACCCTGAGGCGGTGAAGCCCGACGGTACTGCCGCCGCGGTATTCGCGCGCAGCGAAAGGCAAGGTTCTCGGGAGGCGTGGAGCGAGAGCGTGCGTGGGTCGTTTCCTTCAGCGGCGAGCTCGACATTTGGAAGGAAGAGGAGGTCGAGGCGAAGCTCGCGCTGGCGGACGGCACGCGGCCGGTCGTCGTCGACCTTTCCGAGGTCCGCTACCTCGACAGCGCCTTTCTCAGCGCCCTGATCCGCTTGCGGCGGCGCCTGCCGAAAATCCAGATCACCCTGGTCGTCCAGACGCCATCGGTGCGGCGCGTCTTCGCGCTCACCGAGATGGACCGGCTCTTCGAGATCGTGTCCTTTCGGCCCAATTCGCTCCAAGAGGAGTGATTTTCGACCCCTGGCGCGTGTAGATTTTGCTGTGGTCGGTTCTCGCGAACCGATCGGGCAGACACGGACCGGTCACTTCTGGCCGGCCGAGCTTCGTCTATGAAAGCAGGCTACACACGTGAACTCGATCATCCTCGCCCTCGCCGTGATGCTCGCGCTGGGCACCTCGCTGCACGTTCCGTCACGCGCCGTCGGCGTGCACGCGCTCGCCGGTCCGCGCGCGGCGAACGCCACCCCGCCGCCGCCGGCACCGGCCGATGGGCTGGGGAGCGGCCCGGTCCACTGACGGAATCCGCCGCGTAGCGGCGAAGACCGCTACAGTCGATAGCGGGGGCGTCCGCGGGCGCCTCCGGTGTACTGGGTGTGGGGCGCGTGATTTCGGAACAAAACCCCAAGACGCGGCCGGTCGGCCGCGTGACGTTCTCGGAAGCGATGCGGTCGTGGTTCGCGGGCGACTTCGACGGTTGTCTTGCGCTGTGCGACCGCGTCCGTCCGAACGACGTCGACATGGTCTCGCAGCTCGCGCTGCTGCGTGCGCGCGCGCTGCTTCGGCTCGGGCGGCCGGACGAGGCGATCCAAGTCGTGCGCAACGTCTTCGTCGCGCACGACACGCTCGACGCGTCGCTGACGGCGCAGATGCTGCTCGGGGCCGCGCACGTGCGGCGCGGCGACCACCGCCGCGGGCTCTTCCTGCTCGAAGCGGCCCGCGCGGCGTCGGCGCAGGCGCATCCGACGATCCGCTCCGAGATCGCACTCGACATCGCGCTCGCGCACTACGCGCTGCGCGACCTCGACGGCGTGGCGCGTGCGCTCGACGAGGTCGCGCCGACGGCCGACATCGTCCACGCGCGCGCGCTGCAGACGCGCGGCTGGCTCGCGGTCGCGCGCGGCGACTACGTCGGGGCGACCGACGCCTTCCGCGCGGCGCTGCTGCGGCTCGACGGCTGCCGCCAGACGGACCGGCTGCTGGAAGCGCACACGGTCCAGGCGCTCGCGATCCTCGCGGCGGAGCGGCTCGACCACGCCGCGTGGCTCTTCGTCGAGCAGCGCGCGCGCCGGCTCGACTGGACCGCCAGCGGCCTCGCCGCGCCGTACTACGGGATCGCGATCTCCGCTTCGATGGTCGAGGAAGTGCACGGCCGGATCGACGAGGCGCTGCGCTGGGCCGGCGAGGCCGAAGAGGTTGCGCGCAACGAGGGCGCGCGGCTGTTCGCGACGTGCCGGCGCGCGACGGTCCTGCGCACGGCCGGCGAAGCGTACGGTCATCGCGACCTCGTCGCGCGCGTCCGGCGCGCGGTGCAGGCCCTCGACCTTGCCGCCTTCGACGGCGACGAGCGCGGGCTCGCGATCGCGCTGGCGATCGAGGTCGCGGCGAGCGGCGACGTGCTCGGCGGGCGCGCACTGCTCAAGCGCTACGACGACTTGCCGCCGCCCTCGCCGCTGCTGTCGCTGACCGGCGACCGGCGCCCGGTCGGCTTCCGCGCGTTCGCCGACGCCGTCGTTGCCGACGCGGCGGGCGACGTCGCGCAGGCGCACCAGTGCTATCGCGAGGCCTTCCAAATCTTCCACGGGATCGGCTACGCGCGGCGCGCGCTGCTCGCGGCGCTGCGGCTCGGCGAGCTGACCGGTCAGACGTATCTGCTCGAGTACGTCGACCGGACGCTGCGCCGGCTCGCGGACCGCTCGCCGCTGCGCGCCCGCGCGCGGCTGCACCACGCGCTGCCGGACTGACTACTGCTCGTCCTGCGCCTCCCCGCGCCGCGCGTGCTCGTCGGCGTTCGGGTCGGGCTTCGTCGTCGGCGGAACGGCGCCCAGGTCGAGTGCGGTCGCACCGGCCGCGCGCAGCGCGATGTCGAGCGGGTGAACCCGCGCCGCGATGAACGCGCGATAGCCGGTCAGCGCCGCGTCGCCTTCGCGGCGCAGCGCGTCGCCTTCGGCGACTTGCGCCGCCGTCGGCGCGCCGGGTGAGAGGTCGCCGAGGAACGTCAGGACGCGCTCGCGCAGCAGGTCCTCGAGGAAGTCGTCGTCCTGGTCGTTGACCGGCTGCGAGGAGATCATCTTCTCGACCTGCGTTGCCTCCGCGAGGACGCGCCGCGCGCGGTCGGCGAGCGCGGGATCGGTCGCCTTCGCGATGCGCTCGGGCAGCTGCAGCCGCAGGTTGTCGAGTGCGTTCAGCGCGTCGTCGAGCGCGGAGAGTTCCGCGTACATCGCCGCCTGGAAGCGGTACCCGCGCAGCTCGTCCGCCGCCGAGGTGACGCGCCGGTCGCGCAGGACGCGCAGTATTTGCGTGTAGGTCGCGCCGTCGCGGTGCAGCCGCACCGTGTACGTTCCGCTGGGCACCGGGACGCCGCCGTTCGGGCCTTGGTCCCACCGCGCGGCGCGGCGCCACGGCGTCGGCGCGTCCGCCGTGAGGTCCCATGCGATGCGGTTGTAGCCTGCGAGGTTTGTGACGTTCGGAACGTCCTCGCCGTCCTCGTCGTGTGTCCCCGAGATGCGGCGCACGACCGTGCCGCGCGCGTCGACGATCTCGAAGCGCGGCGCCGCCTTCGCCGGCGTGCGCTGCCAGAAGGTGAACGTCACCGGCGGCGGATCGTTCGTGCTGCGCATGTTCGTGGTCGGCGTCGAGCGCTGCAGGGGCAGCGCGTCGCGCGCCGGGAAGAAGCGCACGTCGGCATTCGTCGTGGGCGCGCGCAGCGCGGCGAGGTCGTCGAAGACGTAGATGCCGCGGCCGTGTGTCGCTGCGAGCAGATCGCCCGCGCGCGGCTGCACGGCGAGGTCGCGCACTTCGACCGGCGGGAGCGGCGCGGGGAACGGCGCCCACGCCGTTCCGCCGTTGCGGCTCCACCACACCCCCTTGCCGGTCCCTGCGTAGAGCACACTCGGATCGCGCGGGTCCTCGCGCACGACGTGCACTTCCGCGTGCGGCAGCCCGTTCGCCAGCAGGCGCCAGTGCTGCCCGAAGTCGGTCGTGACGTAGACGTACGGTGCGCGGTCGCCGACGTAGTGCCGGTCGACTGCCGCGTACGCCGTGCCCGGTGCGTGGTGCGACGGTTCGATCACGGGAATGCGCGCGTCGGCATCGACGCCGGGGATCGTGCGCTTCGCCCAGTGCGCGCCACCGTCGCGCGTGAGCGCGACGAGCCCGTCGTCGGTCGAGACCCAGATCGTCTTCGCGACCAGCGGTGACGGCGCGACGCACAGCAGCGTGTCGAACGTCTCGGCGCCGGTGACGTCGAGCGTCAGCGGCCCGCCCGAGAGAATTTGGCGGTCTTTGAGGTTACGGGTGAGATCGGGGCTGATCGCCGTCCAATGCGCGCCCGCGTCCGTCGAGCGGAACAGCACGTTGCCGCCGGCGTAGACCGCGCGCGGGTCGAACGGGTCGAACGCGATCGGCGTCTCCCAGTTGAAGCGGTAGCGCAGCCGCGCCGGCGCGACGACGTTCTGGTCGCGCAGGTACGGCGAGACGTCTTCGGCGCTCTGCGTGCGGCGGTCGAAGCGCGCCAGCTCACCCTGGTTGTCGCCGCCGCCGGCGGCCGACCAGATCGTCTGCGGATCGTGCGGGTTCGGCACGACCCACGTCCCGTCGCCGCCCTGCACGCGAAACCAGTCGCTCTGCAAGATGCCGCGCGGGTCGCCGGTGCGCGCCGGCGCGCACCACGAGCCGTTGTCCTGCAGGCCGCCACAGACGTCGTACGGCGTCTGCAGGTCGTAGCCGACGTGGTAGAGCTGCGCGATCGGCAGCACGTTGCGCCACGACCACGTCGCGCCGCCGTCGGCCGAGAGCGCGACGCCGCCGTCGTTTCCTTCGAGGATCGTGCGTCCGTTCGCGGCGATCCAGAGGTCGTGGTGGTCGCCGTGCAGCCGCCGCCCGCTGACGTGCCAGGTCTTGCCGCCGGTGGTGCTTTCGGCGAGCAGCACGGAGACGGAGAAGAGGTGGTTCTCGTCGTGCGGGTCGACGACGAGCCGCGAGTAGTAGAAAGGCCGCTCGTCGATCAGCGTGTTCGTCGACGTGAGCGCCCACGTCGCGCCGCCGTCGTCCGAGCGCCACAGCAGCCCCTGTTTCGACTCGACGATCGCGTAGATGCGTTTGCTGTCGCTCGGCGCGATCGCGAGCGCGATGCGTCCCGCCGTTCCGGCGGGAAGCCCATTATCGGCGACGCGTTTCCACGAGACGCCGCCGTCGGTCGACTTGTAGATGCCGTCGTCGTCGCCGCCGCTGGTGAGCTGCCACGACGAGCGGCGGAAGCGCCACATCCCGGCGAACAGCACGTCGGGGTTCTTCGGATCGGCGACGAGGTCGGACGCGCCGACCGCCGGGCCGAAATACAGCGTCTTCGTCCACGTCTTGCCGCCGTCGGTGCTGCGGAAGACGCCGCGCTCGGGGTTGTCGGCGAACGGGTCGCCGAGCGCCGCGACGAGCACGCGCTTGGGATCGCGCGGATCGAGCACGACGCGCGCGATCTGCGAGGTTGCGTCGAGCCCGAGGTGCGCCCAGGTCTTGCCGCCGTCGGTCGAGTGGTAGATGCCGTCGCCCGGGATGACGTCGTTGCGCGGCCACGGCTCGCCGGTCCCGACCCACACGTCGTTCGCGTCGTGCGGCGCGATCGCGATCGCGCCGATCGACTGCGTCCCGGCGGAGTCGAAGACGGGCCGCCAGTCGTTGCCGCCGTTCGTCGACTTCCACACGCCGCCGCCGGCCGCGCCGGCGTAGAACAGCGCGGGATCGAGGTCGGTCCCGGCGACCGTCGCGACGCGCCCGCCGGCGACCGTCGGGCCGAGACTGCGCCACGTCAGCGCCGGTGCGGGCGACGCGGTCGGCGCTGGGCTGGGGCTGGACGCGGGCGACGCGCTCGCCGCAACGACGACGGCGAGCGCGAAGAACGAAACGAACGGCATCGCTGCTTGGTACGTGACGTCACGCGCGGCTCCCGCGAAAACGCTGGACAACCGGCAATCCTTTGTGATACAAAGTTGGCGCGATGACGATTCGACCGTTCCTCCCGCTCGGGCTTGCGGCAGTGATCGCACTCCCGCTCGCGGCCTCCGCCGATCCCCTCTCGATCTTTCAGCCGACGCAGGTTCGGGCGGTCTCGGTGACGCCGTCCGACGTGAAGGCGATGCGCGCGCTGCCACCGCTCGACGCGTTCGGCGCACTGCGCGGAACGCGCGTCCCCGGCGTCGACGAAGTCGGCTCCGCGCAGGAAGCCGCGCAGGACGCCGGCTACGCGCTGCGCCTTCCGGCGAACGTCCCGGCCGCGTTCGGCAGCAACGTGCACTACCAGGTCACGCAGCGCGCGCACACCACGTTCACGTTCGACGGCGCGAAAGCCGCGGCGTGGGCGCGCACCAACAAGGTTACGCTGCACCCGCTCCCGCCGGGGCTCGACGGGACGACGTTCACGGCGACGCTGGCGCCGATCACGATCGTCACGTACGGCGTGCCGCCGCGCAACGAGCGGCACGAGCGCGGCGTGCGGCGCACGCAGTTCCTCGCCGTGATGCAGGCGCCGCTCCCGTCGGTGACTTCGTCCGGCGCGTCGCTGCAGACGCTCGCGACGTGGTTCGCGGCGCAGCCCGGCGTTCCGAAAGACTTGGTCGCGCAGATTCAAGCGCTCGGCGACCCGACGCAGACGCTTCCGATCCCCGTGCGCTTCGACAAGCAGACCGCGACGCCGGTCGACGTCGACGGCGTTCACGGGCTCGCGATCGGCGACCAGACCGGGATCGGCTCCGCGATCGTCTGGATGAAGGACGGCAAGCTCTTCGCGCTCGGCGGCACGCTGACGCAGACCGACGCCGTCGCCCTCGCCAACGCGCTGAAGTAATGCCGGACGACGCGATCGTCGCGCACGCGCTCGCGAAGCGCTACGGTCGCGTCGTTGCACTCGAGGACCTGACGCTGCGCGTCGGCCGCGGTGAGTGCCTCGGCTTTCTCGGGCCGAACGGCGCCGGAAAGTCGACCGCGGTCAAGATGCTGCTCGGCCTCGTGCGCCCGACCGGCGGAGGCGGCGAACTGCTGGGTAAACCCATCGGTGACCGCCGCACGCGCGCGCGAATCGGCTATCTTCCGGAGCTGTTCCGCTATCCCGACTGGCTCGCGGCGCGCGAGGTGCTGGCGTTTCACGCGCGCCTCCTGCGGCTCGCCGACGCGCCGCGCGCGATCGACGCGGTGCTCGACGAAGTCGGCCTGCGCGAGCGCGCCCGCGACCGCGTCGGAACGTACTCGAAGGGGATGCAGCAGCGGCTCGGGCTCGCGGTCGCGCTGCTCGGCGATCCGGAGATCGTCTTTCTCGACGAGCCGACGTCGGCGCTCGACCCCGTCGGGCGCAGCGACGTGCGCGCGCTGATCGAACGGCTGCGCGCGCGCGGACGGACGGTGTTCCTGAACTCGCACCTCCTCGGCGAAGTCGAGCGCGTCTGCGACCGCGTCTGCATCGTCGACCGCGGCCGTGTCGTCGCCCAGGGCACGATCGACGCGTTGACCGGCGAGGCTCGCGGCGTGCGGGTGCGGCTGGACGACGGCTGGCGCGACTTTGACGTCGCGCCGGACGACGTCCCCGCGCTGGTCGCGCGGCTCGTCGGCGAGGGCGTGCGCATTCACGCGGTCGAGCCGCGCGGGGCGACGCTCGAAGACCGCTTCATCGCGCTGGTGCGGCGCGGATGACGCTGCTGCTCTTCGCCGGCCTGACGCTGCGCGAGCTGGTGCGCCGCCGGCTCGTCGCCGCCGTCGCATTGCTGACGCTCCTCATCGTCGCGTTCACCGCGTGGGGGATGCACCGGCTCGCGACGGCTGTCGTCGCCGGCGCGCCGCTGCCGGAACCGGCGGTGCGCGCGACGGCGGCGGGGATCGTGATGCTGCTCGCGTTCCTGTTCTCGTTCGTCGTCGCGCTCGGCTCGGCGCTCGTCGGCGCACCGGCGATGGCGGAGAGTATCGCGAACGGCGAAATTCTCGCCGTGCTCGCGCGGCCGGTGCGGCGCGCCGACCTCGCACTCGGGCGCTGGCTCGGAACGGTCGTCGCGCTCGCGCTCTACGTCGCCGCGGCGGGTGGGCTCGAACTGCTCGTCGTGCGGCTGACGACCGGCTACGTTCCGCCGTACCCGCTCATGGCGCTGGGCTACCTGGCCGGTGTCGCGGCGGTCGTCACCACGGGGGCGGTCGCGCTCGCGACGCGTTTGCCGTCAATCGCCGCCGGCGTCGTTGCCGCGCTGTTGTTCGGCTTGGCGTGGATCGGCGGAATCCTCGAGTCGGCCGGACTCGCACTCGGCAACACGAGCCTCGCCGACGCCGGCACGCTCGTCGCACTGGTCTTTCCGTCGGACGCATTGTACCGCGGCGCGCTCTATGCGCTGCAGCCCGCGGTCTTCACCGCAGCCGCTGCGACGGCGGCGCAGCCTGCAGGAAACCCGTTCAGCGTCACGGGTCCGCCGCCGACGGCGTTGCTCGCGTGGGCGTTCGGTTGGATCGTCGTCGTGCTGACGGCGGCGATCCTTGCATTTCGCGCGCGCGATCTGTAGGACGCCGCCGACCGGCCCCGGGGTGTAGGCGAACACCGCTCTCTGCGGGCTCGCAGGGACGGTCGACGGCGTGCCCGCACGCGCATGGCGCACGGGCATGCTTCCGGTAGCACACTTGAGCGTGTCGCGCAATACCACACTACGAAAACGTCTGCGTATACTTCCGGCGTGTCGGAGACGTTCGGCGAGCGGCTACGTTCGTTACGCACACGGCGCCATCTCACGCCCAGCGCGCTGGCGCACGCCGTCAGCGTGACGGAAGGTGCGATTCGGCAGATGGAGTCGGGACAGACGAAGAGCGCGAGCTTCCTGGTCGGGTTGAAGCTCGCCCACGTTCTGGGCGTCACGCCGTGGTATCTCGCGACCGGGCGCGACGCCCCGCCGGAAACGGAATCACTTTCGTCGGATCGTTCGCCGGTTGCGCTTCTGGAACGTCTGTCTGTGCAAATAAGCGCAATAGATCGGCGCGTGAAAGCATTGGAAGCCCGGCGGCGCGCCGGTACTCGTCGAAAAGGTCCAGAATGATCTCAGGCGGCTGATACACGTCCCTGTTGTAGCGCACGACGGTGCCATGTGCTTGGCACGTGGATGCAAGCGCAACGCGTGCCGCAAACTTCGCCTGCCCAAGCCCGGTCGGCGACGATGTGAGAGATGAACTCGACGCGCACGGCTACGCGGTGCTG
>JAFAMK010000071.1 GCA_019233415.1 Vulcanimicrobiota bacterium | reverse complement strand
GAAGGCGCCGCCGACATGAAGGCTCGCACGAAGGTACTGGGCGGTTACCTGCCGCTGCTGCCCCGTCTCCTGGCCGAGTCGCTCGCAGCCGAAGCGGACGCGCAGACCTTGCCTTCCGCGACGCGCCTCGCCACTTGGTTCGACGAGCGTGCGAATGCGTTGCTCGCCAGCGCCGAAGCGAATGCGGACGCGGACGATGCGAATCGGCCAACGACGACGGACGGGCCCATTCACGTCTATCGCGACGAGTCGGGCGCCGTCATTGCGGCGCACGTCGTGCCGCTCGTGCAGTTCGCCGCGCTCGCGCACGAACGCGCTGCATCGCTACTCGACGTGTTCGCCGAGACGCGCGCAGCGAATGTGCGCGCTGTTCGTGGCGACGCGACCGAACGGCGCCGCGCCGCGCTGCGCGCGCGCATCGAGAAGCGCGCGCGTGCGACCGCGGACGAAGTCGCCGCCGTCACGACGCGCGTCGGCGACGCCGGCGCGCGCGAAGCGCTGCGCGCGAGCGGTGACGCGCTCTACACGCACGCGCACGAAATCCCGGTCGGCGCGACGAGCTTCATCCCGTCGACGAACCCGACGCTGACCGTCGGGCTCGACCCCGACCTCGACGCGAAGGAAAACGCGCAGCGCTACTACGCGCGCTACCGCAAGGCCGCCGATGCGGTGCCGCATCTGGAACGCCGCCGGGAGGCGCTCGCCGCGCGCGCCGAAGCGCTCGACGTGCTCGCGTTCGAAGCGGAACGCGCCGACGCGCCGACGCTCGCCGAACTGGAAGCCGACCTCGACGCGCTCGAAGGCCGCCCGCCGCAGCGCGCGCCGCAGACGAACGGGCGCCGCCGCGCGCCGCTGCGGCTCGACCGCCCGTCGGGCGCGCGTATCTACGTCGGCCGCTCGCCGCGCGAGAACGCCGAGGTGACGTTCCGCATCGCGCGCCCGGACGATCTGTGGTTCCACGCGCGCGGCATCCCCGGCTCGCACGTCGTCCTGCAGGCGCCGCCCGGCGAACCGCCGCACGACGAGGACCTCGCCGCCGCCGCCGACCTCGCCGCGACGCACAGCAAAGCGAAGCACGCCCCGCGCGTCGAGATCGACTACACCGAACGCAAATACGTTCGCAAACAGCGCGACGCCGGCCCGGGCCTGGTCTGGTACACCAACGCACGCACCCGCGTCGGCCGCCCCGGTCAGGTCGCTACGTGATACCGTTGCGCGTGCGATACTCCTGGACTTCGACCGCGACACGTTCGTAGGCCGCTTCGATCGCGTCGGCGCGTTCTTGGGCGCCGTCGAGGTTGCCCTGGCGGGCACGCGCGTCGAGTTCGGTGGCGAGGGCGTAGACGGCGGTCGCGCCAATGTTGCCGGCGCTGCCTTTGATGCCGTGCGCGGCCTTCGCGACGGCTGCCGCGTCGGCGGCGGCGAGGCCCTCGACGAGGGAACGGCGGTGCTTGCGGCCTGTTTCGAGCGCCATGTCGAGGAGCTCGGCGATCCCGGCCGTGTCGTCCTCGAAGGCCTCTTCCAGCCGCGTCAGGTCCAGTACGTCCTTATCCGGCAACCCCTACCCCGTTCACGAAGCGCTCGACGGCCGCACGCAGCGCGGCGAGCTGAACGGGTTTGGCAAGGTAGTCGTCCATCCCCGCGGCCAGGCAGGCCTCACGGTCGCCTTCGAGCGCGTTCGCGGTCATCGCGATGATGGGGATGTGGCCGCCGCGCGAAGCCTCGGCGCGCCGAATCTCGCGCGTCGCCTCGAAGCCGTCGACCTCGGGCATCTGGCAGTCCATCAGGACCAGATCGTAGTCGCCGTGCGCGACGGCCTCGACCGCCTCGCGCCCGTCGGTCACCGCGTCGGCGCGGTAGCCGAGCTTCTTCAGCTGCTGCAGCGCGAGCTTGCGGTTCACCGGATTGTCCTCGGCGACGAGGACGAGCACGCCGTCGTCGTGGTGCTCGAAGGTCGGGACCGCGACCGGGCGCAACGCCGCCGGCGGCGCGGCGCCGGCGACCGCCATCACGAGCGCGTCGTGCAGCGTGTTCTGCCGAATCGGCTTGCGCACGACCGCGCTGAAGCCACCCGCGCGCGCGTCGGGTGCGGTGGCCGGTTCGTCCGCGCCGGTGATCATCACCAGCGGAACCGTCTCGCAGCCGGGCATCGCGCGCAGCCGCGTCGCGAACGTGATCGCGTCGCCGCTCGCGCGGCGGTCGACGATCACCGCGTCGAATGCGCCGCGCCGCGCGGCCGCCGCGCGCGCCAATTCGAGCGCGTGCATTGCGTTGCCCGTACTGGACGCGATCGCGCCCCAGGCGAGCAGATACTGGTCGACGACCTGGCGCGCGACCGGCTCCTGGTCGACGACGAGGATGCGCGCGCCGCGCAGCGCGTCGGCGCGCGTTTGCTCCGCGTCGTCGACGACGCGCGTGAACGGCACGGTGAACCAGAACGTCGAACCGCGCCCGATCGCGCTGTCGAAGCCGATCCGGCCGCCCATCAGCTCGACGAGCCGGCGCGAGATCGACAGGCCCAGGCCCGTGCCGCCGAAGCGGCGCCGCGTCGACTGATCGGCCTGGCGGAACGGCTCGAACAGCCGCTCCGCGACGTCCGGCGCGATTCCGGGGCCGGTGTCGGTCACCGAGAAGCGCACGACGACCGTCTCTTCGCCCTCGACGCGGTCGACGACCGCGCGCACCGTGACGCTCCCCTGCGCCGTGAACTTCACCGCGTTCCCGAGCAGGTTCAACAGGATCTGACGCAGCCGGTCGGCGTCGCCGAGCACGCGGCGCGGAACGTCGGGGCCGACGAAGGTCGAGAGCGAGAGGTTCTTCTTGCGCGCCGCCGCGGCGAGGATGTCGGTGGCGTTTTCGACCGCGACGACCGGTGCGAACGGGGCGCTCTCCAGCTCCATCCGGCCCGCCTCGATCTTCGAGAAGTCGAGGATGTCGTTGACGATCGCGAGCAGCGAGTCGGCCGAGTCGCGCACGGTCGTCGCATACTCGCGCGCCTCGTCCGAGAGCGGCGTCTGGAGCAGCAGCTCCGACATGCCGACGACCGCGTTGATCGGCGTGCGAATCTCGTGGCTCATCGTCGCGAGGAACTGCGACTTGACGTCGGCCGCTTCGACCGCGCGGTCGTGCGCCGAGCGAATCGCCTCTTCCGCCGCCTTGCGCTGCGTGATGTCGCGCAGGATGATGATCGTCTCGTCGAACGCGCGCGTCGCGTCGCGACCGCGCGCGAACTCGACCGGGAAGAGCGTGCCGCGCACGTCGCGCCCGACCGTCTCGACCACCGTCGCTTCGCCGACGTCGACGATTCCGGCGTAGTCGGGCAGGACGCGCGAGATCGGCGTGCCGATCAGATCGTCGGCGACGAAGCCGAACATCGCCGCGGCGGCCGGGTTGACCGATGCGACCGCGCCGCGCGCGTCGACCGCGAGCAGCGCGTCGGCGACGCCGTTGACGATCCCGCGCAGACGCTGCTCGTTCGTCGCGAGCACGTGCGAGAGGCGGTTGGTCTCCGCGAGCAGCACGACGACGAGGAACGTCGTCGCGATGAGAACGTCGAATCGCGAGAGGTACCAGCCGAGGCTGAAGCGGTTCGCGCCCAGCGCGTTCAGCACCGACTCGCACAGCAGCGCGGCGATCGGGACCGTGAGCCACGCATCGAGCACGGTCGCATTCGCGCGGCGCATCAGCGAGACGAGCGCGACGGCGCAGAGCGCCGCGACGACGACCAGCTCGGCGAAGACGCCGGTTTGATAGTGCCCGTCGCGCAGCAGCATCGGCAGCACGTCGTCGAATTCAAAGACGAGCTCGCACGCACCGACCGCGCCCGCGATGGTCGCGACGATGATCCAGACCGCGCGGCCGGAGCCCACCTGACCGGTCCGGCGGACGCTGTGCAGCAGCGCGTACGAGGCGAAGACGACCGGGAGTGCCGTGTGCCAGATCAGCCAGAGATAACTCGGCGTCGTCGGCCGCGCGCCGAGCGCGTCACCGATCCCCACGCCCGGATAGGTGAGGATGTACGGCACGAATACGATCGCGCTGAACAACGAGCCGCAGGCGAGCGCCAGCAGCCCCGGCCGCCGCCAGAGCGCGAACTGGCCGAATAGAATCGTCGCGGTGATCGCGAGCCCCATGAGAACCGCGCCGCCGTAGAGCGTGATGAACCCCGGAAACGTCCCCAGGACGATCCGTGCGAAGGGTGAGGCGGCCAGTGCGACCGCACCGAGCGACGCGATCGCCACCGCGGCGGCTCGACGTTGTTGCGGTGAAGCCGGCAGCGTCGAGAGATCGAGGACCGGAGAATTCACGCTCGCAGCGCCTTCTCGCCCGGCGGGCTCGTCGCCCGCTCCGATGTGCACGGGCCGGCGTGAAGAATCGGTAACTTTACTCCTTACGAAAACAATAGCAAGACGAAAACTTTACGCCTTCTCGACGAACATTGCGTCGCCGAACGAAAAGAAGCGATAACGGCGTTCGATCGCCTCGCGGTAGGCGTGACGAACCCGCGCGTAGCCGGCGAACGCGACGACCAGCACCAGCAGCGTCGAGCGCGGCAGATGGAAGTTCGTCAGCAGCGCGTCGACGATGCGAAAACCGAAGCCCGGGGTGACGAAGAGCGCGGTCTCGCCCTCGCCCGCGTGGACCTGGCCGTCGCGCAGCGCCGCGCCTTCGAGCGCGCGCAGAACCGTCGTCCCGGCCGCGACGACGCGCCGGCCTTCGCGCTTTGCGGCGGCGACGGCAGCCGCGGTCTCCTCGGGGATCGCGTAGCGCTCGGCGTGCATGACGTGCTCGTCGATCGTCGCGCCGCTCATCGGGCGAAACGTCCCGATCCCGACGTCGAGGACGAGGGGCGCCAGAACCACGCCGCGCGCGGTGAGCGCGTCGAGCACCGCCGGCGTGAAGTGCAACGACGCGGTCGGCGCGGCAACGCTCCCCGGCACGCGCGCGAACACGGTCTGATACCGCTCACCGCGCTCGGCGTCGCTCATTCCCTCGTCATCCTGAGCTTGTCGAAGGGCGACATACGGCGGCAGCGGGACTTCGCCGTGCGCGTCGAGCAGTGCGCCGACGTCGACGCCGTCGTCGAACCGCACGATGCGCGGCCCGTCGGCGAGGACCTCGACGACCGTCGCGCCGGCGTCGCCGACCTGCAGCCGCGCGCCGGCGCGCAGCTTGCGCCCGGGCTTCACCAGCGCGAGCCACTCGCGCGCGTGCGGGTCGTACGCCGCCTGCGCGCGCGGGCGCAGCAGCAGCACCTCGGCGCTTCCGCCGCCGGCGCGCACCGCGTGCAGGCGCGCGCGCACGACGCGCGTCTCGTTGAGGACGAGCACGTCGCCGGCACGCAGCAGCGACGGGAAGTCCGCGAAGGTGCGATGGTCGAGCGCATCGCCCGCGCCGAGAACCAGCAGGCGGGACGCGTCGCGCCTCGCCGCCGGCTCGTGCGCGATCAGCGCGTCCGGCAAGTCGTAGTCGTACGCCGCGACGTCGCGCGGCCCGTGGGCGTCTATGACGTCGGAACGCGCTGGCGTTCGATCTCGAGGAACGACTGCAGCTTGCGGTGGTCCTCTTCGGGCAAGCCGACGAACTGCACCCCGACCTGGAACGTGTCGCGCTCGAAGGCGCGAATCCAGCGTACCTCGCCGCGCACGACGATGAACGGCGCGCGCTTCATCGTGAACGTGTAGCGCGTTCCCTTCGGCAGATACTGGTCGGAGATCACCCGCATTCCGCTGATGCTGATGTCGGCGATCGCGCCGCGGAAGAGCGTGAACGAGAGCTGGTCTTCGATGATGACGTCGATGAACTTGCGAAGCCGAACGCTGTCCTCGGCGCGCTTTTCGTCAGACACTGGTCACTGCGGTCCCAGGGAAGTAGAACGTGACGATCTCGGCTGCCGATGCTCCCGAGGACGCGAAAAACCGCGCTCCCCATTGACAGAGCCCGACGCCGTGACCACGTCCCGACCCTTCGATGACGAACTGCGGCGGCGCCTGCGTCGCGTCGATGCGAACGGCGCGCAGCCACAGGCTGCGCACCACCTCGTAACCGAGCGCTCGCCGAAAGTCGGCGACGGGCACGTTCGCCTCGCTGCGGCCGAGCAGTGCAACGGTCTGCGGCCGGCCGGTCGGATCGGGGTTCGCGAGGGCCGTGCCGACCAGCGTCCCACCCGTATGGCTGCCGAGGGCCGCGACGGCGCGGTCGAGCGGGATCGTCCGCGACCACCGGTATTCCGGCGCCGGGGCGCAGTGCGGGTCCTCGACGCCGCGCAGGTACGGCTGCGGCGCGCCGTTCCAGACCGTCGATGCGTCGGCGGTGTGGCCGCCGCAGCAGGCCGAGTAGAACACCTCGGCCGGCCCGCCCGCGAACGTGACGACGCGCCCGTGCGAGGATTGGATCGCGGCGGTCGCGGCCGGGTGCTCGGCCTCGACGCCGCCCCAGCGCTGGTCGGCGTCGTCGGCCCGCACGTCATAGGGACGCGAGAGCGTGCGGCGCGCCAGCGCGTAGGTGCGCGCGACGATCGCCTGCGCTTCGAGCGCAGCGGCCGGCCAGGACGGCGGCGACTCCAGCGGCACGACACCTTGCAGGTACTGATCGACGTCGATCGTCGTGACGAGCAGCATCGTTCCGTCGGGTGCGCCGACGGTCGAGGGCGCGCCGCGCCAGCGCCTGCCGCCGAACGCAAACGTCCCGTCGGGCGCGACGTGCGGCGTCTCGCCGCGCGTGTCGGCGGCGACGAGCACGCGCACCTGCTGCGTGCGCGGCGCCCACACGTCGAGCCCGCCCGTCGCGACCGTCGTCGCGCCGGCCAGTCCCTTCAGAAAGAGCGCGCGGTCGATCACAGCAGCCGCTGCTGCGCGCCGCTGCGCGGGCGCAGTCCGAGGTGCGCGAGCGCAGCGGGCGTCGTCTTGCGGCCCTGCGCGGTGCGCTGCACGAACCCGATCTTCAGCAGGTACGGCTCGACGACGTCTTCGAGCGTCTCGACGTCCTCCGTCAGCGTCGCGGCGATCGCGTTGATGCCGACCGGACCGCCGCCGTACTGGTTCGCGACCGTCTCCAAATACGCGCGGTCGAGCCGATCGAGCCCGCGCGCGTCGACGCCCTCGCGGCGCAGCGCTTCGTCGGCGACGTCGGCGGTGATCACGCCGCCGGCGCGCACCTCGGCGAAGTCGCGCACGCGGCGCAGCAACCGGTTCGCGATGCGCGGCGTTCCGCGGCTGCGCTCCGCGATCGTGTGCGCACCGTCCGGCTCCATCGCGATCTCCAGCACGCGCGCGCTGCGCTCGACGATGCGCTGCAGCTCGGCGGGCTCGTAGTACGCGAGGTGGTGGACGATCCCGAAGCGGTCGCGCAGCGGCGCGGAGAGCATCCCTGCGCGCGTCGTCGCACCGACCAGCGTGAAGCGCTTCAGCGGCAGCTTCAGCGTCTTCGCATACGCGCCGCGGTCGACGACGAAGTCGATCTGGAAGTCCTCCATCGCCGGATAGAGATACTCTTCGACCACCGTTCCGAGCCGGTGGATCTCGTCGATGAACAGCACGTCGCCCGCTTCCAGCGCGGTAAGGATGCCGACGAGGTCCTTCGGTTTTTCGAGCGTCGGCCCCGACGTCGGCCGCAGCGTCCCGCCGGTCGCGCGCGCGATCAGGTTCGCAAGCGTCGTCTTCCCGAGCCCCGGCGGCCCCGAGAACAACACGTGCTCCAGCGGCTCGCCACGCCGCGCCGCCGCGTCGATCGCGATCCGCAGATTGTCGACGATCTGCTCCTGCCCGACGTAGTCTTCGAACGTCCGCGGCCGCAGCGTCGCACCGTACACCTCGTCCTCGAGCGACGCATCCCCCCCGACGATCCGCGTCGCATCGTCATCCGCGTCGCCCTTCGACGAGCTCAGGATGACGGGATCCTGTGCGCCCCCGTCATCGTGAGCGCGCCCCCCGTCATCCTGAGCCTGTCGAAGGACGACCTTGCGGTGCTCGGGGTCGCTCACGTGGCGGCCGTTCCGTTGGTGGTGCGTTGACGATAGATTTCCGCGAGGAGCGTCTCCGAGTCGGCGACGTGCGGGGCGCGTTCGAGTGTTTGCGCGATCATCGCTTCGGCTTCGGGACGGCGATAGGCGAGCTGCAGCAGCACGGCGAGTGCTTCGCCGGCGAACTCCGGCATCGGCGGCTTCTCGGGCGCGGAGTTGCGGCGCGCGGGTGCATCCTGAATGAGCAGGAAGCGCGCGACCTTGCCCTGCAGCTTGGCGACGATGTCGCGCGCCTTCTGCTGGCCGATCCCCGGCAGCGTCTTCAAGAAGATGTGGTCGCCTTCGTCGATCGCGCGCGCGATGCGTCCCATCGGCGCGGAGAACGCGCGCGCTGCCGACTTCGGGCCGATCGACGCGACCGAGAGCAGGGCCTCGAAGAACTCGCGCTCGATTCCGTTGGTGAAGCCGAAGAACGTGAACCGGCCGGCGTTGCCGTCGAGCGCGAGGTGCGCGTAGACTTCGAGCGTCACCATCGCGCCGGCGTCGGAGATCTTCGGCGCGATGCTCGGCGGGACCACGACGTCGTAGGTGAGCCCGCCCGCGTCGATGCGCACGAGCTCGCCCGCGCGTTCGAGCACGGTGCCGGAGATGCGGGAGAACACGGTTGCTACGCGAGCCGGGTGGCGCGGGAGCGGCGCTGGGGCATCACCACGCCGAGTTCGGCGAAGCGGTCCCGTTGTGCTTCCACATTCGCGAAGGCGATCGCCAAGGCCAGCGCGTCGGAGACGTCGTCCGGGTGCGGCGGGGCGGGTAGGCCGAGGAGCTGCACGACCATCCCCTTCACCTGCGTCTTCGTCGCCGAGCCGCTTCCGGTCAGCGCGCGCTTGACCGATGCGTGGGCGAGGTCGTGGACGGCGACGCCGTTCGCGCCGGCGGCGAGCGTGAGGACGCCGCGCGCGTGTCCCATCAGCACGGCGGTTTGCGGGTGCTCGTACGCGGTCCACAGCTCTTCGACGACCATGCAGTGCGGTTGCGTCGCGCGCAGCACGGCGACCATCGCTTCGTGCAGCTGCACCAATCGCCGCGCCAGCTCCGCCTTCGGATCGGGTTGCAGCACGCCGCCTTCGATGAGCCGCAGCGTGCCGTCCGTCACCTCGACGACACCGTAGCCCGTCGTGCGCAGCCCCGGGTCGACGCCCAGGATGCGCCGCGTGCTCACTGCGAGCCCGCGTGCATCACGGTGATGTTGACCGACTCGCCCGGTTTGAGCGTGCTGTTCGCCTCGGGCTCGGTGCGCACGACCTGGCCTTCCTGCAGCGAGCTTTCCTGCGTCTCGGCGATGTTGCCGATCTGGTAGCCGGACTGCTGCAGCGCGCGCTTCGCGTCGTCGAGCGACATCCCGGTGACGTCGGGGACGCTCCCCGCGACGCTCAGGTAGATCGTGACCCTCGAGCCCTTCTTCAGCTTCGTGTCGGGATCGGGCTGCTGCAGCGTGATCTTGCCGGTCGGGTTCGCGGCGTCGACGGTGTACGCGACCGACACGTCGAGCCCGGCGTCGCGCAGCGCCTGCGTCGCGGTGTCGAGGTCCTCGCCGACGACGTTCGGCACCGCGGCGTTGCTCGCGCCGGTGCTGACGATCACGGTGACCGTCGAGTTCGGCGCGGCGGTCGCGCCGGGGTCGGGGTTTTGCGAGGCTATCACGTTGGCGGGGATCGTGTCGCTCGGCGTCTCCTGGCCGATCGTCAGCGCGAGGTGCGCGGCGGCGAGCTTCTGGCGCGCCTCGTCGACGGTCATGCTGACGAGATTCGGAACGGTGATCGGCTGCACGCCCTTCGAGACGGTCAGCACGACCGTCGAACCTTGGCGCACCGACGTGCCGACGCCGGGGCTGAGGTCGATCACCTGTCCGGCGGCGACGCTCGCGCTGTACGCGCCGGTCGTCTTCGCCTTGAGCTTCACCTTCTGCAGCTCGCGCTGCGCGTCGGAGGCGTCGTAGCCTTTGACGTCCGGCACGGCGACGCGCGGGAGCCCGCCCGACACGACGAGCGCGACGGGATCGTGCGGGCCGATCTTCGTCCCCGCGTCCGGGGTCTGGCGAATCACGTGGTCCTGCGGAACGGTCTCGCTGTCTTCGCTCGTGACGCTGATGCTCTGCGATGAGACGCCGCGCTGCACGAGCTCTTGCTGCGCAGTGGTCGCGCTCTTGCCGCGCAAATCGGGAACGTCGATCGTCTTCCCGGGCGCGAAGAGCGGGCTGCGCAGCGCGAAGAACCCGATCACGACCGCGGCGAGGAGCAGCAGCGGCAGCATGACCCAGCGGCGGTCGAGCCCGCGGTGTCCGCGCTCGTCGCCGTCGTCGACCAGCGTCGCCTCGTAGAGCGGACGGTCCGGCGCGCTGGAACGGCGCGGCGGCGGGTTCGGCGCGCGAACGGCGCCGAAGCGGCTCGTCGGCGCATCGCCGAACGACTGCTCGGCGCCCTGCGTGGCATTGGGCTTCTCGCGCGCCTCGCGTAGCGCGCTCGCCAGCTCGGTCGCCGACGCGAAGCGCTCCTGCGGGTTCTTGCGCAGCAGCCGCGCGACGATCGACGCGATCGCCGGGCTGACGCCGGTCGTCCTCGGGTCGATCGGCGGCGGCGGCTCGGAGACGTGCTTGAGCGCGACCGCGACCGGCGTCTCGCCGACGAACGGCAGCGACCCGGTCAGCATTTGATAGAGGACGACGCCGACCGAGTACAGGTCGCTGCGCTCGTCGATCTCGTGTCCCTGCGCCTGCTCCGGCGAAATGTATGCGACGCTGCCCATCACCATCCCGGGCTGCGTCACGCCGAGCGTGTGCTCCGAGACCGCGCGCGCGATGCCGAAGTCGCTCAGCTTGACGACGTCGTCCTTGGTGACGAGGACGTTCGCCGGCTTGACGTCGCGGTGGAGCAGGCCCTGGCGGTGGGCGTAGGCGAGCCCGCTCGCGATCTGGATCGCGTAGTCGACCGCGACCGGCTCCGGCAGCACGCGCTCGTCACGCATCAGCTCGCCGAGCGTCGCCCCGTCGACCAGCTCCATGACGATGTAGTACGAGTGGTCTTCGCGCCCGAAGTCGTAGACGTTGACGATGTTCGGGTGCGAAAGCTTCGCCGCCATCTGCGCCTCGTACGAGAAGCGCTTGACGAAATCGTCGTCCGATGCGTACTGCTCGCGCAGCACCTTGATCGCCACCCGCCGCCGCAAGAGCGTATCGGTCCCCACGTAGACGTTGGCCATCCCGCCATTGCCGAGCGTCCCATCGACTCGGTAGCGGTTATTGAAGACCTTCTCAGTGGGCGCGTTCACGGTCGGACCTCTACGTTCGCGAGCGGGCCAGCGCGACCCGCAGGACGTCGCGGGCGATCGGGGCGGCGTAGGTTCCTCCGTACCCGACGTTCTCGACGACGATCGCGACCGCGACGCGCGGCGCCTCGGCCGGCGCGAAGGCGACGAACCACGCGTGCGAGCGGCCGTGCGGGTTCGTCGCGGTGCCGGTCTTGCCGGCGACGGTCACGCCGGGAAGCTGGGCGGCGGTCCCCGTCCCGCGCCGGACGACCTGGATCATCATGCTGCGGACTTGGTGGGCGGTCTCGGGCGAGATCGGCTGCGCGAGCGTCTCGGGGCGCGTCGCGATCGCCGTGTCGGCGCCCGCGATCCGGCGCACGAGGTACGGGCGCGGGGTCGTGCCGTCGTGCGCGACCGTCGCGCAGACGAGCGCCATCCGCATCGGCGTGACGAGCAGCGAGGCCTGTCCGAAGCCGAGCTGCGCGAGGATTCCGTCGTAGACGTCCCTTTTCGCCGGGAACTGGTCGTGCTCGACGGGCAGGTCGAACTCGACCGGGCGACCGAGCCCCCAACGTGCCGCGTAGTCGAACCACGTGTTGACGCCGATCTTCAGCGCGATCTGCGCGAAGTCTACGTTCGAGCTGAGCGCGAACGCGCCGGTGAGATCTTGCGTTCCGGTCGACTCCTCTTCGTCGTCGTGGATGACGGCGTTGCCCACCGGAAAGGCGCCGTTGTCGGTGAAGGTCGACTGCATGGTGACGACGCCGGCGTCGAGCGCGTCGGCGGCGGTGACGACCTTGAACGTCGAGCCGGGCGGATAGAGCCCTTGGATCGAGCGGTCGAGCAGCGGCGACGTGGGATCGGCGCGCAGCACTGCCCACCGCGCGTCGAGGCGGTTCGGGTCGTACGCGGGAACCGAGGCGAGCGCAAGGACGGCGCCCGTGCGCGGGTCGAGCACGACCCCCGCGGCACGCGGATACTGCGCGAGCCCGGCGACGAGCGTGCGCTGGACCGCGAGGTCGAGCGTCGTGACGACGTCGGCGCCGCGCGGCACGGCGTGCGAGCCGGAGACGATCTGCACCAGCTGCGTGAGCGGGTCGGTCGCATCGGTGCGCGCGGTCAGAACGCGGTCGAAGGCGTCTTCGAGCCCGGACGTCCCGTAGCGCGCGGATGCGTAGCCGACCGCCTGCGCGACGAGCGCGCCCTGCGGGTAGATGCGCGTGTTGCCGTGCGAGACCGCGAGCGGCGTCCCGTCCGACGCGACGATCGAGCCGCGTCCGGCCGCGATCGCGGCTTGGCGCGGGTTGTACTGGCTCGCGGCGAGCCGCGGGCCTTCGACGACCTGCACCCACAGCTGTCGCAGCGCCAAGACGGCGAACAGGGCGATGAAAACCGCCCGCAGCCGCCCGATCGCGCGATCGGTCAGGAAGGTTCTCCGGAAGCGCGTTCCCGCAGCAGCGTGTAGCCGCCGGCGGTGGCGACGGCGAGGTGCGGGTGGCCGGCGTCGCCGGCGATTGCGTCGTTCAAGAGACGGCGGGCGAGCGCGTCGTCGAGGCCGTCGATCGCGAGCACGGCGTCGACGCCGACCTCTTCGAGGAGCGGGCCGGCGACGTACGCGGCGCGCGGGATCGTCTCCCAGAAGCGCTCTTCGTACGGCGCGTCGCGCCAGGGTCCGCGCTTGCCGAAGACGGTCTGGTGGTAGTCCCACGCGCAGAGCCGGCGCTCGTTCCACACGAAGTGGTCGCGCACGCACGTGCGCCGGCAGATCGCGCACGGGACGAGCGACTCGGGCGGGTGCGTCAGCGCGTCGAGGATGTCCTCGGGCAGGTCGTCCGGGTTGATGACGGCCTCTTCGGTCAGGACCTCGGGGACCGGGGCCGACCAGCCGGTCCGTCCCAGCAGGTCCAGGTCGCGCAGCGACGAGACGAACGACCGCTCGTCGGACGGATCGAACGTCTGGTCGGTCCAGCCCGCCAGGTTGTCGGCGGCGATTCCGACCCGCTGCCAGTTCTCGCCCAGGACGACGCCGATCGGCGTCCAGGCGAGCGGGACGAGCCAGGCGGTGACCTGGCGGCTCTCGGGGACCAGGCTCGACGTGAAGGCGAGCGTGCTCGCGTTGCCGCCGAGCACGTAGGCGCGCGCGTCGCTCTTGACCGGGTCGCCGCTGGGGATCGTCACCGCGCGCTGCGTACGGCGCTCGGTGGGTGCGATCCCGCTGCAACGAACGCGCGGGCCGAAGACGTCCGCACTTCGGCGGTGTACGTTCCGTCAGCGTGCCGTTTCTTGCGTCCGTCCTCGCGACCGCCGTCGCGCTGTCGTCACCGTCTCCGACGCCGTCTGCGTCGCCGTCGCCGACCGCGCTCGGCGAGATCGGGCGCACCGCGACGGTCGGCCGGAAGGCGAACCTCGTGCGGCGCGCCGGCGCGGCCTCCGAAGGGACGATCGACCAGGAGCAGATCGCGACGCGCCCGCTGCTGCGCCCCGGTGAGGTCCTCGAAGCGATTCCGGGGCTCGTGATCTCGCAGCACAGCGGCGAGGGGAAGGCCAACCAGTACTACTTGCGCGGCTTCCAGCTCGACCATGGCACCGATCTGGCGAGCACGGTCGACGGCGTGCCGGTGAACCTGCCGACGCACGCGCACGGCCAGGGCTACTCCGACGTCAACTGGCTCATCCCCGAGCTGGTCAGCTTCGTGCGGTTTCAAAAGGGGCCGTACTACGCGAACCACGGGGACTTCTCGACGGCCGGTTCGTACGAGCTGTTCTACCGCGACGCGCTGGCGCCGGCCGCGTCGCTCGGCGTCGGCGCGTACGGGTACGACCGGCTGCTGCTCGCCGACGCGCCGCGCCTCGGCAACGACCGGCTGCTGTACGCGCTCGAACTCGCGCACGACAACGGTTCGCTCGACAAGCCGGACGAATACCGCAAGGTCAACGCCGTTCTGCGCTGGTCGCGCCAGCGCGCCGACACGCATCTCGCCCTGACGGCGTCCGCGTATCACGGCACCTTCGATGCGAGCGATCAGATTCCGCAGCGGCTGATCAACGCCGGCGTACTCGACCGCGGCGGTGCGGTCGATCCGAGCGACGGCGGCGACACCGACCGCTATGCGCTCTCGGGCGAACTGACGCACGACGACGCGCACGGGACGACGCGTCTGTCGGCCTACGGCTTCGCGTACCGGCTCGACCTGTTCTCGAACTTCACCTACGGCCTCGACGACGCGACCGACTTCTTCAACGTCACCGGCAACCCGGTCACGTGCAACCGCGTGTACTCACCGTGTGCCGCGGCGCTCGCGGGCTACACCGGTCCACGTACGACGGCGTACACGCCGTACTGTCCGGCGAACGCGCTCCCGGCCGGCGGTGCGACCGTACCCGGTTCGGTCGCCGTCGACCCGCGCACGCAGTTTGCGTTCGCCTGCGGCGACCAGCGCGAACAGCTCGATGCGCGATTCGTCTCGGGCGCCGACGCGTCGCGCACGTTCGTCGGCCGCCGCGCGACGACGACCGTCGGCCTCGGCCTGCGCAACGACAACATCGCGACGGTCGGGCTTTTCCTGACGCACGACCGGCTGCGCTACGGGAACGGCGCGCTGAGCGACGCGAAGGTGCTCGAACGCGACGCGAGCGCGTACGCGAGCACGGAACTCGCCGCCGGCTCGAAGCTGCGGCTGACCGGCGGCCTGCGCGGCGACCTCTACGCGTTCGACGTGCGCGCGCTCGACCCGGCCGACTCCGGCCGCGCGGCGCAGGGGATCGTCAGCCCGAAGTTCCTTGCCGCGTACGCGCTCGATTCGCACGGGGAAGTCTACCTCGACGCCGGCACGAGCTTCCACAGCAACGACGCGCGCGGGATCACGCAGACGCACGACCCGCAGACGCATGCGGCGTTCGACTCGAGCGGCGCGCCGGTCGCGCACGTCGACCCGCTCGTGCGCGCGCACGGCTACGAGCTGGGCTACCGCTACACCGATCGCAAGCTTGTCGCGACGCTCGCGTTGTGGCGGCTCGACCTGGCCTCGGAGCTGGTCTTCGACGGCGACCACGGGACGACGTCGGCCGGCGGCCCGACGCGCCGCAAAGGGATCGAGCTGACGACCTTCTTCACCCCCGGTCGCGGCCTCACGCTCGATGCCGACGTCGCGACCTCGACGGCGCACTTCCTGACCGACGACGGGACGGGGATCGCCGTGCCGGAGTCGCTGAACGTCGTCAGCGCGGCCGGGATCGCGCTGGACCGGCCGTCATACGCCGCGAGCCTGCGGCTGCGCTACTTCGGACCGCGCGCGCTGGACCGCGCCGGCTCAGCAGTCTCCGCGCCGTCCTCGCTCCTGAACGCGCAGTTTACCGCAAAGCTCGCGCGCGCACGGCGCCTGACGCTCGACGTGTTCAACCTGACCAACGCGCGCAGCGACGACGTCGCCTACTTCTACGGCTCGTGGACGCAGCAGGATGCGCGCAACCGGGTCTACCGCGACGATCCAGCGGTGAACCCCGCGCTCGGCGGGAGCGGCGTCGCCGACGATCACCTTCACCCTTCGCAGAAACGCACGGTCCGCCTGACGCTCAGGCCTCCGCTGTGACCTCGTGTTCGTGCACGTGCCCGTGGTGGTCGTGGTGGTGCGCGTGGTCCATCGGGTGCGTGCGGTCGAGCCACCACAGGTAGAGCGCGAGCGCGCCGAACGCGAGGTTCAGCCAGAACGTGTAGTTGAACGCGAACAGCGTCACGTCGCGGCGGATGTTCGGGTTCGGCACCGGGACGAGGTGCAGCGCCGAGAACGCGAAGTCCATCGCGAGCGCCGCGAGGACCATCGTCACGAAGAAGATCGCGGTGATGTAGAGCATCATCCGTAGGCCGTAGTACTTGCGGTAGATGTCGAGCAGCGGGAGCACGATCAGGTCGGCGTACAGGAACGCGAGAACGCCGCCGAACGAGATGCCGCTCGCCCACAGGATCGCTGCCATCGGCACGTTCCCGATCGAGCAGACGAACGAAATCACCGCGATCAGCGGTCCGACGAGCGCGTTCCCGATCGTCTGCACCGCGGGCGGCGCGCTCGTGATGAACAGCGCCTTCCACGCGCCGTCGGGGACGAACGCGGCGAGCGCGCCCGCGATCAGGAACCCGCCGAGCAGGTCCTTCCACAGCATCGAGGCGTCCATCGCCGCGTTCTGCGCGACGGCGATCCACGTCGCGGGTCGGCGCAGCTTGTCGATGATGCTCCCGCCTTCGCCCTCCATCGAGCCGTGATCGTGCCCGCCTGCCTCATCGACGTGCCGGCGCGCTTCTTCGACGAGCTTCGCGGGGTAGGTCAGCTTGACCAGCACCGCCATGATCGCGATCAGGACGACGCCACCGATCCACTCCGCGGCGGTGAACTGCCAGCCCATCAGCAGCCAGAGGATCGCGCCCAGCTCGATCACGAGGTTGGTCGACGAGAACAGGAACGCGAGGCTCGGGATCAGCGCGGCGCCCTTTTTGAAGAGCGTCTTGCTCATCGCCGCGGCGGCGTAGGAGCAACTCGAGCTGACCGCGCCGAAGCCGGTCGCAAGCGCGATCTCGCGGACGCCGTCGCGGCCCAGCAGTTGCTGCATCCGCGCCTTCGGGACGACCGCCTGTACGACGCCCGACAGGGTAAAGCCGAGGACGAGGCTCCAGCCGACTTGCCAGAACATCCCCAGCGCGAGCACGAGCGCCTCGCCGATCTTCGCCACCAGCATTCGGCCGCGATACCACGATGCGCGCCGCGAAGCCTACTCGCGCCGTGACGCCGCTGCGCCGCGGGTTCGTCTGGGCGGCACTCGCCGCGCTCGCGTTCGGCATCACGACCCCGCTCGTCGCGCGGTTCGGTGCCGGCGTTGCGACGTGGACGGCGGCGGGCTGCCTGTACCTGGGCGGCGCACTGTTCGCCGCCGCGGCGCACCGCGACCCGCGCGAAGCGGTGCGCGGGCTGCGCGCGCGCTGGCCGGTTCTCGTCGCGATCGGGGTCGTCGGCGGTGCGCTCGCGCCGGCCGCGTATGTGTTCGGACTGCGTGCTGCCGGGCCGCTCGCCGCGTCGCTCGCGCTGAACATGGAGACGCCGTTCAGCGTCGCGCTCGCGGCGCTCGCGTTTCGCGAGCACGTCGGACGGCGCGTCGTCGTCGCGATGCTGGCGATCGTCGCGGGCGCGTGCGCGCTCAGCGTGCGCGCGGGTGGCGGCGCGGCGCTCGACGCCGGCGTGCTGCTCGTCGTCGCGGCGACCGCGCTGTGGGCGCTCGACAACGCGCTCTCGTCGCGCGCGCAGGACCTCGATCCGCGCGTCACCGTGTTCTGGAAGAGCGTGTTCGGTGCGGCGTTCTCGTTCGCCGCGGCCGCGCTGCTGCGCGAAACACCGGGACCGCCGGCGGCACTTGGAGCGCTGATCGCGGTCGGCGCCCTCGGTTACGGCGCAAGCCTCGTGCTGTACCTGACCGCGCAGCGCACGTTCGGCGTCGCGCGGACCGCTTC
>JAFAMK010000058.1 GCA_019233415.1 Vulcanimicrobiota bacterium | reverse complement strand
CTCGCCGCGGGGGGGATTCGGCCGCGCGACATGTTCCAAGTCGCGTGGGGCTACGGGCTCTTCACCGGCGGGCTCGGCGCGCACGGCGGGTGCGAACTGCTGGGCGCCTGCGCGATCCCCGCGTCGAGCGGGAACACCGCGCGCCAGCTGCAGCTGCTCGCCGATCTGCCGGTCGTCGGGATCGGCGCGACGCCGTCGTAC
Source organism: Vulcanimicrobiota bacterium (assembly GCA_019233415.1). Lineage (GTDB taxonomy): Bacteria > Vulcanimicrobiota > Vulcanimicrobiia > Vulcanimicrobiales > Vulcanimicrobiaceae > Vulcanimicrobium. Next base: position 3,605 of record JAFAMK010000058.1, on the reverse strand, counting down.
GCGCTCGTCCTCGCCGAGCGCTTTCGCGCCGAGGGACGCCGCCCGCAGGCGCTGCGCTACGCGATTTGCGGCGCCGAGTCGTGGACGCGCGAGATGCGCGCGGAACTCGAAGAACTGTTCGGCGTCACGGCGACCAACATCTACGGCTTGACCGAGATCATCGGCCCCGGCGTCGCGCAGGAGTGCCTCGCGAAGCAAGGGATGCACGTGCAAGAGGATCACTTCCTCGCCGAGATCGTCGATCCGGAGAGCGGCAAGCCCGTCGCCGACGGCGTGCGCGGGGAACTGGTGCTCACGACGCTCACGCGCGAGGCGATGCCGGTGCTGCGCTACCGCACGCGCGACTTGACCTCGATGGTACGCGATCGCTGCGCCTGCGGGCGCACGACGGCGCGCATCGACTGGTTCACCGGGCGCGTCGACGACATGCTCGTCATCCGCGGCGTCAACGTCTTCCCCTCGGCGGTCGAAGAGGTGCTGCTGCGCTTTTCAGAACTTTCGCCGAACTACCGCATCTTCGTCGACCGGCCGCCGAACGGCCTCGACCAGATGCTGGTCGAGGTCGAGCACCACGCGCACGCGGCGGTCGGCGACCTCGACGCGCTCGCGGAGACCGTAACCGGCCGGCTCTCCGAAACGCTGCTCGTCACGCTCCGCACGCGCGTCGTCGCGCCGGGGACGATCGAGCGGATCGAAGCCGGGAAAGCGAAACGCGTGATCGACCGGAGAGGACAATGAGCGACGCGATCGTCGTCACCGAACGCCCGCACGAGCACGTCGCGCTCGTGCGGCTCAATCGCCCCAAGGTGTTCAACGCGCTCTCGAACGGCGTCATCGAGGCGCTCGCGCGAACGCTCGAAGAACTGGACGCCGACGGCGTGACGCGCGCCGTCGTCATCACCGGCGACGAGCGCGCGTTCGCCGCCGGCGCCGACATCGCGGAGTTCGCCGCCGACGGGCCGCGGCTCGACGAGTGGGACCGGCTCTGGGTGACCGGGCTTCCGACGGTCGCGGCGGTGCGCGGGCTCGCGCTCGGCGGCGGGCTCGAACTCGCCATGTCGTGCGACCTGATGGTCGTCGCCGACGACGCGCGGCTCGGCCAGCCGGAAGTGAACCTCGGCGTGATGCCCGGCGCGGGCGGGACGCAGCGCCTGACCCGTGCGGTAGGCAAGACGCTGGCGATGGAGATGGTCCTGCTCGGGCGCGAGCTGAGCGGCCGCGAGGCCGAGGCGCACGGGCTCGCCAACCGCGCCGTCCCGCCCGAACGCGTGCTGCCGGTCGCGCTCGACCTGGCGAAGGCGCTCGCGGCGAAGGCGCCGCTCGCGGTCCGCGCCGCGAAGCGCGCGATCGGGCGCGCCTTCGAGGACTCGCTGCACGCCGGGCTGCTCGACGAGCGCCGCGCCTTCTTCGCGCTGCTCGCGACCGACGACGCGCGCGAGGGCGTCGACGCCTTCCTGAACAAACGCAAACCGGCATGGCAGGGACGATGAGCGCACCGGTCGACCACCGCGTCGAGACGGCCGACGGCGTCGCGACGATCACGCTCGCGCGGCCGCAGGCGTACAACGCGCTGACCGCCGATTTGCTCGAATCGCTGCTCGCGACGCTGAAGGCGCTCGCGCGCGACGCCGCGGTGCGCGCGGTCGTGCTCACCGGCGACGGCAAGGCGTTCTGTTCGGGTCAGGCGCTCGACGACGCGCGCACCTTGCCGCCTGGTGAACCATTCGATCTCGGTGCGGCGGTCGAGAAGCGCTACGCGCCGCTGCTGCTCGCGCTGCTGACGCTGGAGAAGCCGGTCGTCGCGGCGGTGAACGGCGTCGCCGCCGGCGCGGGGATGGGGCTCGCGTGCGCATGCGACTTCCGCATCGTCGCGGAGACGGCGTCGTTCACGACGGCGTTCGTGAAGATCGGACTCGTCCCCGACAGCGGACTCTCGCTCACGCTGCCGCGCCTCGTCGGCTACGCGAAGGCGCTCGAACTGTGCATTCTCTCCGAGAAAATCGACGCCGCGAGAGCCGATGCGCTCGGGCTCTGCACGAAGGTCGTTCCCGCCGACCATTGCCTCGATGAGGCGCACGCGTTCGCCGCGGCGCTCGCGCGCGGGCCGCGTTCCATCGGGCTGATCAAACGCGAGCTGCTGCGCAACGGGCTCGGCGACGTGGCCGGCGCGATCGCGTACGAGGGGCATTTGCAGAGCGTGGCCGGCGCGACGGCGGACTTCGCCGAAGGGCTCGCGGCGTTCGCCGGCAAGCGCGCGCCGAACTTCACCGGCGCGTGAGCTACGCGATCCGCCGCGCAAGCGCCGACGACGCACCGCTGCTCGCCGAGCACCGCGCGCGCGTCTGGCGTGAGGTCGGCGGGTGGGACGAGGAGTCGATGGCCGCGCAGATTCCCGTCTGGACCGCGTGGTTTCGCGAAAGCGTCGCCGCGGAAATCTACGTCTCGTTTGTCGCGGAAGAGGACGGCGAGGCGATCGCGAGCGCGTCGCTGCTCGTGCAGCGCACGATCCCGCGCCCCGAGCTGCCGTCGGACCGCGAGGGCCGCGTGCAGTCGGTCTACGTCGTCCCGGACGCACGCCGCCGCGGGATCGCGCGCGCGCTCATGGACAACCTGGTCGACTACGCGCGCACGGCCGCGCTCGTCCGGCTCACGCTGCACCCGTCCGACGAAGCGCGCGAACTCTACGCATCGATGGGCTTCGCTCCGCTCGACGAGATGGGGCTGCGGCTCTACCAAGACGACGACGACGCATGAAGATCGGGATCGTCGGCGCCGGCGCGCTCGGCCTGACGTTCGCCGCCGGACTCGCCGCCGCGCACGACGTGGTCGTCCTCGCCCGCCGCGCCGACGTCGCGGACGCTCTCGCGCGCGACGGCATCGCGGTCGAGGACGATAGCGGAACCCGCCGAGTCCGTCTCCACGCGAGCGCCGCTCCGCGCGCGCTCGCGGAATGCGACGCCGTGGTCGTGGCGGTGAAAGCGTACGCGACCGTTGACGCGCTCGCGCCGTTACGTGGGATTCTCAGCGCAGACACGCTCGTCGCGTCGGTGCAAAACGGCCTCGACGCCGCGGCTGACGCGCGCACGGCGCTCCCGGGCGCACGCGTCGTCGCTGGCTCGACGACGCAAGGCGCGATCCGGCTCGGCGAAACACACGTGCAACGCGTGAACGACGGCACAACCGTCTTCGCACGCGACGACTCCCCCCGTCATCCTGACGACTCCCCCCGTCATCCTGAGCTTGTCGAAGGGCGGGCATCGCCGACATCGGATGACCTGGTCGCCGCGTTCACTGCGGCCGGGCTCGACGCGCACGTCGCCGACGACATTGCGACGATCCTCTGGCGCAAGCTGATCGTCAACGCGGCGATCAACCCGCTCGGCGCGCTCGCGCGCGTGACGAACGGTGCGGTGGGGACCGATCCCGACCTCGTTCCGCTGGCGCGCGGGCTCGCCGCCGAGGCGGCGGCGGTCGCGGCGGCCGAAGGGATCGCCCCTGGCGACCCCTGGGCGCTGGTCGAAGGAGTCGCGCTGACGGCGGCGGCGAACCGCAACTCGATGCTCCAGGACCTCGACGCCGGCCGCCCCACCGAGATCGAGGCGATC
>JAFAMK010000412.1 GCA_019233415.1 Vulcanimicrobiota bacterium | reverse complement strand
GAGCTGGACGTCCGCGGGGAGCGACGTCGAGAAGCCTCCGACGTAGTACGTTGGCTCGTCCCAGCCCTCGGGCTCGACGAAGACCTGATGCGTCGGATTGTGGGCGAACTTGACGACCTTGTCTTCGATCGACGGGCAGTAGCGCGGGCCGATCCCGCGGATCAGGTCGAGGCCGTAGAGCGGGGAGCGGTGCAGGTTGTTACGGACCAGTTCATGCGTGCGCTCGTTGGTATCGACGATCCAGCACGAGAGCTGCGGCCCGGCGAACGCCGGTGAGCTCGTGTATGAGAACGGGAGCGGGGTCAGGCTTGGGCGCTGCTCGGTCATCACGGTGAGGTCGAGCGACGTGCGGTCCACGCGTGGTGGCGTGCCCGTCTTGAGGCGGCCCATCGGGAAGCCGAGGCGGGCCAGCGTCGCACTCAGGCCGAGCGCGGGGGCTTCGCCGAAGCGGCCTTCGGCGCGGACCTCGTCGCCGCGAAAGGTCTTGCCGCCGAGGAATGTGCCGGTCGCGAGCACGACGTTCGGGGCGCGCAGAGTACGGCCGTCGGCGAGGATCACGCCGCGGACTGCGCCTGCCTCGACGACGAGATCGTCGGCCATGCCGCGCACGACGGTGAGGTTCGGCTGCCCGGCGGCCGTCTCGGCGGCAACGCGCACGTAGCTTGGCTTGTCGGCGAGGGCGCGCAGCGCGCGGACCGACGGGCCTTTCGACTCGTTGAGGAAGCGCGCGTGGAGCGAGACGCGGTCGGTGATGCGCGCCATCGCGCCGCCCAGCGCGTCGATCTCGCGGACGAGCTGGCCCTTCGCGCTGCCGCCGATCGACGGGTTGCAGGCGAGCGTGCAGATGCGATCCGGCTCGCCGGTTACGAGGAGGGTCTCGGCGCCGAGGCGCGCGGCCGCTAGCGCGGCTTCGAGCCCGGCATGGCCGCCCCCGACGACGATCACGGCGGCGTCGTCGCCGCGGAACACCGTGGTCATGGAACGCCCGCTATCGTAGCACGGTCGCGGAAGGCGCACCACGACCGCCCGCGTCCTTCGACAAGCTCAGGATGACAGGGCGACGCTCAGGATGACGGGCGACGAGCTCAGGATGACGGGGGCGCGAGCTTCGCGTAGAGGGCGGCGTCGTCGAAGCCGTGCGGGGCCCAGAGGCGCTGGTGCAGGATCGCTTCGAGGGTGAAGCCGGCGCGTTCGGCGACGGCGCGGCTCGCGTGGTTGTCGACGGCGGCGAGTAGTTCGAGGCGGTGGAGGCGGTGCGTTTCGAAGGCGAGCTGGGCCGTTGCGACGACGGCGCGCGTCATGATGCCGCGGCCGCCGTAGGTCGAGCCGAGCCAGTAGCCGATCGCGCCGACGCTGTGCTGGCGGTTGACGTCGTGAATGTCGACCGCGCCGGCGACTTCTCCATTCACGACGATCGTGTAGCAGTCGCCGAGGTCGTGGAGGCGGCGGTCCTCGACCGTGGCGACGAAGGTGCGGACATCGGCAGCAGTGCGGCCGCTGTCGACCCACCAGAGCCAGCGGCGCATTCGCTCGTAGTCGCGCTCGGCGTGCGCGGCGTATGCGTCGGCGACCTCCGCAGTGAGCGGCACGAGCGCGATCTCGTCGTCGACTTGGATCATGCGCTCTGCTCCGCGATGCCGCGCGCGCCGCCCTTCGCCCTTCGACAAGCTCAGGGTGACGGGGGGTGGATTGTCAGGCCGCGGCGGCGCCCTCGGCGCGGACGACGGCGAAGTCGAAGCAGCCCCAGGCCGGGTTGCGGACGTGGACCGTTGCGACGTCGGGGTCGGTGAAGAAGCGCTCGAGCGTTTCTTCCGCGGTTTCGCCGGGGGCGAGGATCGTGTCGTGGATGTGGCCCGCGTGGTTGTACGCGCGTAAGACGAGCGTGCGCGGGCGGAAGTCCGCCGGGAATTCGCTTTGCTCGCGGTAGGTTTCGCAGGCGTCGGCGTGCACGAAGACGGGGCCGGTTTCCGCGTACGGGCCGGTCGTCGTGAACGGCTTGTGCGCGAACAGGATCAGGCGCGTGCCGACCGGCGTGATGCGCAGGCACGAGCGGCACGGGTTGCCGTCGTCGTCGGAGATTTGCACGTGCAGGTCGTTGCCGTGCGCGTCGTGCAGCGTCGCGCGCACGTTGCGCACGACCTCGTCGTCGATGGGAAGATAGCGGAAGTGCATGGCGTGATCATCGTACGCGTCGCGCGCGATGACGGCGCTCCGTCGTTTGCTCGCGCATTCCGCCTAGGAGCACCGTCGTGCTATGCGCTCGCCTCTTGCGCGAGCAGCTCGCGTTTGCGCTCAACGCCCCAGCGATAGCCGGCGAGACCGCCGTCTTCGCGCACGACGCGATGGCATGGGATCGCGACCGCGAGCCGATTCGCGGCGCATGCCGCCCCAACGGCTTGCGCAGCGCGCGGGCTCCCGACTGCAACCGCGAGCGCAGCATACGTCGTGTGTTCGCCCGGCCTCATTGCGCGCAACGCGTTCCAGACGCGGCGCTGGAATGCGGTTCCGCGCACGTCGAGCGGTAGCGTGAACGGGCGCGACGGATCGTCGACCAGCGCAACGGCTGCGTCGACCGTTTCGCGCAGTGCGGCGTCGTCGCGCACGCGTTCCGCGTTCGGGAACTGGCGCGCCAGCGCGGCAGCCAGTTCTTCGTCGTCGTCGCCGAGGTCGATCGCGCAGACGCCGCGTTCGGTCGTCGCGACGAGCACGCGTCCGAGCGAGCACGGCGCGATCGCGTACGTCATCCGCTCGTCGCGGCCGCCCTCGCGGTAGCGCGTCGGGGTCATCCCGAGCATGCCGTTCGCGTACGGCCGGCTCGACGAGCCGTACCCCGCGTCGTGCAGTGCCGTCGTGACGCTCGCGCCACCGGCGAGGCCGGTGCGGAAGCGCGCGTCGCGGCGCGCGCGGACGTACTCGCCCGGCGTGACGCCGACCACCTTGCGGAAGAGCCGCTGGAAGTGGAACCGGCTCAGGCCCACCTCGCTCGCGACGCCGGCGAGCGACGGCGCGTCCTCCGCGTCGAGCAGCGCGCAGGCGCGCTCGATCAGGCGGACACGATCGGCATCCGGCGCGACGTCGTCGGGGGCGCAGCGTTTGCACGGGCGGAAGCCCGCGGCCTCGGCCGCGGCCGGGTTCGGGAACGCGAACACGTTCCGGCGTGCCGGCGTGCGCGAGGGGCAGCCGGGCCGGCAATAGATACTCGTGGTCTTGACGCCGAAGACGAAGTCGTCGTCGCGCTCACGGGTGAGCACCGCCTCCCAGCGCGTGTCGTCGATCTGTTCCATGATGGGTCTAGGGTAGCGCCGCCTGCACGCCTCCGCGCTTCGCGCATTGCGCGCACATCCCGCGTAGGCACCGGCCGCAGCGACAACGACCGAGGCATAGCATCCGACCGTTGCACGGGCCTACCGTGACCGGGTGATCAACCGCTGCGCCAAAGGCCCCGCCTTCAGCGAGGCGAGCAGAACCAGTCGACGCCTTGACTACTTCCCTATGCAGAAGCGCGCAAAGACCCCGTCCAGAATCGCTTCGGTCGCCGCGGCGCCAGTGATTTCGCCGAGCGAAGCGACTGCAACGAGCAGGTCCGGCACTACCAGGTCGAGCGGCTCGTCGGCGGCGAGCGTCGCGGCGGCGTGGGCGAACGCTTCGCGGGCGCGGGCGACCGCGTCGGCTTGGCGGGCGGAGGCCAGGTGGGGGCGCGTGAGGTCCGGGGTGTCGCCGTGCCAGCCAGCCAGGGCGATCGCGTGGCGGACGGCGGCGAGCGTCTCTTCGGTCCCCCCATCCTGAGCCCGCACCCCGTCATCCTGAGCTTGTCGAAGGACGGACCCACAGAGCGCATCGTGCTCCTCAGGGTCACGGGCGGCGTAGCCGGTCGTGCCGAGGTCGCGCTTGTTGAAGAGGACGACGCGGGGGCGGTTGCGGGTTCGGGCGAGGACGGCGCGGGCGTCGGGGTCGAGCGGCCGGGCGCCGTCGACGACGACGAGGGCGACGGCAGCCGCGTCGAGGGCGCGCTGGGCGCGGTCGACGCCGATCCGTTCGATCGCGTCGTCGGTCGCGCGCAGGCCGGCGGTGTCGAGGACGCGCACGAGGACGCCGTCGACGGCGAAGCGGTCCTCGATCACGTCGCGGGTCGTGCCGGCGATCTCCGAGACGATGGCGCGCTCTTCGCCGAGCAGCGCGTTGAGCAGCGACGACTTGCCGGCGTTCGGCGGGCCGACGATCGCGAGCGAGAGCCCCTCGCGCACGAGCCGGCCGCGCTCCCAGTCGCGCATCAGCGCGGCGAGGCCGTCGTCGACCGCGGCGACCGCGGCGGCGACGCGGGCGCGCGGCGGTTCGGGGACCTCGTCGGGATAGTCGATCGCGCCGGCCAGCTCTTCGAGGATCGTCGCGAGCGCGGCGCGGGCCTTGTCGACTTCCGCGCGCAGGCCGCCGGCGAGGTTCGCCTGCGCGGCGCGCGCGGCCGCGCGCGTCTCGGCGTCGATGACGTCCGCGACGGCCTCGGCGGCGCTCAGGTCGAGCTTGCGGTTGAGGAAAGCGCGGCGCGTGAACTCGCCGGGCTGCGCGGCGCGCGCGCCCGCATGAAGCAGCGCACGCAGCGTTTCGCGCGCGACGATCGGGCTGCCATGCACGTGCAGCTCGACGACGTCTTCGCCGGTCACGGTGCGCGGCGCGTCCATCGCGAGCGCGAGCCCGCGGTCGATCACCGCGCCGTCGGCGTCGACGACCTCGCCGTATGTCGCGACGCGGTCGCGCAGCGGCTCGCGGCTGCGAAAGACGCGCGCGGCGATCGCGCGCGCGTCAGGCCCGCTGCAGCGGACGATCGCGATCGCGCCGCGTCCCGGCGGCGTCGCGATCGCCGCGATCGTCATGCTTCTTTCGGGAAGACCACCAGGCGCCGTTCGGGTTCGACGCCTTCGGACTCGGTGCGCACGAACGGCGAGTCCGCCAGCGCCAAGTGTACGATCTTGCGCTCCGACGGCAGCATCGGTTCGAGCTTGATCGGCTTGTTCTCGCGCACGACGCGTTCGAGCGTCGCGAGCGCGAGCGTCTTGAGCTGGTCGGCGCGCCGCGCGCGGTAGCCTTCCGCATCGATCGTGTAGTAGCGGCGGTTGTTGCGCACGCCGGCGTTGATGATGTTGTTGTAGATCAGGTTGAGCGCTTCGAGCGTCTTGCCTTCGCGCCCGATCAGCGAGGCGAGCCGCGGCCCGCGCACCTCGAAGTACTCGCCCTCGCTGCGCGCGATGTAGACGATCTCGACGTCGTCGAGCCCCATCTTGGCGAGGATCTCTTCGAGCAGCGCGCGCGCCGGCTTCGCCGCTTCAGGCTCCGGCGAGGGCGCGACGTCGGCCATCGGCCGGTCGCGCGGCGGGCCCGAGCGCCGCGGCCGGCGCTCACCGCCGGCTCCGCCGCTCGGCGCCGGGCCGCGCTTTTCCAGCGTGCGTCCCGCGCGCCGGCGTTGTCCGTGGGCGCGTCGGCGCCCGCCTTCGTAGTCGTCCATCCGTCCTTTATCCCTGGTGCGGCGTCACCGCCGAGCCCGCTTCTTCGGGCGATAGGTTCGCTTTCCGTTCGCCGATGGGCCGCCGGCCGTGGCCTGCTTCTTCGCGCCGTCGGTGGACGCCGCGGGGGCGACGAGCGCGGGCGCCGGCTGGGCCGCCTTCGGGCCGATCAGCCCGTGCCGGCGGTACATGTACATCTGCTGCGCGACGCTGAACACGTTGAGCGCGAACCAGTAGATGTAGAACGCCGACGCCCAGCTCTGCTTGAAACCGAAGAACGCGATCATCGCCGGCGAGAGGATCGCCATGATCTTCTGCGTCTGCGCCTGCTGCGGATCGCTCGACGGCGGGCTGCTGTAGCGGATCGTGAAGTACATCGACACCGCGTAGACGGCCAGCAGCACGTAGTCCGGCTTGGCGAGGCTCGTCGCGAAGATGCTGGGGAGCTTCTCGGAGAGCGCGGAGCCGATCCACAGCCAGTGCTCCGCCGCGAAGGCCTTCGTCTCGGCTTGAATCGCGTAGAACATCCCGAACAGGATCGGGAGCTGGATCAGCATCGGGACGCAGCCGGCGAGCGGGTTCACCTTGTGCTCGCGGTACAGCTCCATCGTCTTTTGATTGAGCGTCTGCGGGTCGCCCTTGTATTTCGCCTGCAGCTGCTTCATCAGCGGCTGGACCTTCTGCATCTCCGCCATCGAGCGGAACTGCATCTCGGAGAGCGGCCACAGCAGGATGCGCACGACGGCCGCCATGATGATCAGCGCCCAGCCGTAGTTCGGGATCAAGTTGTGCAGCGCGACCAGCGCCGTGGTCAGCGCGTGGACGAGCGGGTCGAACAGCGCGGAGAAGGGGTTAGCGGCGAGGAGCACGCGTCAGGAGGCCTTTCGAGGCGTCGGGGAAGGGACCGGGTCGAAGCCGCCCGGGTGCCAGGGGCCGCAGCGGGCCAAGCGGCGCAGCGCCATGCTACCGCCGCGCACGAGGCCGTGTTTCTCGATCGCTTCGGCCGCGTACTCGGAGCAGGTCGGCCGGAAGCGGCACGCCGGCGGGAGCACCGGCGAGATGAAGCGCTTGTAGAGGCGCAGCGTGAGCAGCGCCGCCGAGCGGCCGATCACGGCGCGGCCCGGAATGCGCGCGCGACCTCGGCGGCGAGCTCGTCGAAGCGGAGCTCGCCCGCGCCGGGGCGGGCGATGAAGACGATGTCGCGCCAGGGCGGCGCGCCGAGCGGGTAACGGTCCAGGATGGCTTTGATCCGACGGCGGAGGCGGTTGCGGACGACCGCTCCGCCGACCGCGCCGCCCACCGTGATCCCGACCCGCGTCTGCCGGCGGCCGTCCGCGACGAAGCAGGTCAGGTAGCTGCCGGCGTACCGCTTTCCCCGCCGCGTCACGCGTGCGAAGTCGCCGCGCCGCCGCAGGGAGTCGTACGCCCGCACGAGCCTAGACGCTCAGGCGATGACGGCCCTTCTTGCGGCGTGCCGCGAGGACGCGACGGCCGTTCTTCGTGGACATCCGTTCGAGGAAGCCGTGGACGCGCTTGCGGCGCCGGTTGTGCGGCTGAAAGGTCCGCTTCACGAGGGTTCTCCTGGAGGTGGGACCGGACAAGCCGAGTCCGTCGGTGCGACAAGACAGTATACGGGCCGACTCGGGGTACCGTCAAGGGAAAACGCGCAAGGTGAGAAGCATTCCTGAGTTGTCCACAGCGTGTGGAGAGACCTGTGGATTGAGCGCGCGCCGAGCGGGCCGCCGCCCCCGTCTGGCCTGGGTTCCTGCCCGAATTCGTGTTGGCGGGAAACTCGTGGATACCGGCGCCGAACCTCGTCCCGGCGCACCCTATACACCTGTGGAGAAGTGGAGAACTCCGGGGGAAAAGGCCGCAGGAAGCGCCCCCCGCCGGGCCAATCCCCATCGCTCATTCTCCCCGGGCGTACCTAGCGCGCCGGCTCGGACTATGGCGTAGGTTAGACGGTTATGCATCAGACCAGCACGGCGATGGCCACGGGCCCTCAAGATCTTTGGACGGCAGCGCTCGAGCGTCTCGAGCCGCGCTACAATAAACCGGTCTACGAGATGTGGCTCAAGCCGATGCGGCTGATCGACCTGACGCCCTCGGAGATCGTTCTGGCGGTCCAGACTACGTTCGCACGCGATTGGGTCGAGAACCGGCTCAAGGGCGACATCACGGCCGTGCTGCACGACCTGCTCGGCGCCGAGATCGCCTTGCGCGTGATCGTCGACCCGGGGACCGGGACACAGACCCCGGAGACCGCGGTCGCGCCCGCCGCGAAGCCTGCGGCGCCGGACGACCTGCGGATCGGCCACCTCAACGCGCGCTACACGTTCGACGACTTCGTCATCGGGAATTCGAACCGGTTCGCCCACGCGGCCGCGCAAGCGGTCGCCGAGGCGCCGGCGATGGCGTACAACCCGCTTTTTTTGTATGGCGGCGTGGGACTGGGCAAGACGCACCTCATGCACGCGATCGGGCACCGCGTGCTCGCGCGCAACCCGAACGCGAACATCGTCTACGTCTCGTCCGAGAAGTTCACGAACGAGTTCATCATCGCGATCAAGAACAACCAGACGGTCGAGTTCCGCAACCGGTACCGCCACGTCGACGTGCTCTTGATCGACGACATTCAGTTCCTCGAGGGCAAGGAGCAGACCCAAGAGGAGTTCTTCCACACGTTCAACTCGCTCCATGAGGCGCAGAAGCAGCTGGTGATCTCCAGCGACCGCCCGCCGAAAGAGATTCAAACGCTGGAGAACCGGCTGCGCTCGCGGTTCGAGTGGGGCCTCCTCACCGACATCCAGCCACCGGATTTCGAGACGCGCGAAGCGATTCTGCGCAAGAAAGCCGAGACCGAAAAGGTCCCGGTGCCTGACGAAGTCCTGGCCTTCATCGCGAAGGTCATCCCGTCGAACATCCGCGAGCTGGAAGGCTCGCTGATCCGCGTCGTCGCGTTCGCCTCGCTGACGAAGTCGCCGATCACGGTCGAGCTCGCCGGCGAAGTGCTGAAGAACGCCGTCGCGCAGGCGCCGATGCACCGCGTGACGATCCCGCTCATCAAGGAGCGCTGCGCGAAACACTACGGCATCTCGGTCAAGGAGATGGAGGCGCAGCGGCGCGATCAGCGCGTGACGCTGCCGCGCCAGGTCGCGATGTACATCGCCTGGCAGCTCACCGGCGCGTCGCTCCCGCAGATCGCTCGCGAGTTCGGCAAGAAAGACCACACGACCGCGATGTACGCGCGCGACAAGATCGCCGACATGATGGACTCCGACGAAGCCTTCCGCAACAAGATTCGGTCGCTGATCGCGCAGGTTCAGTCGGAGTGAGATCGTGCCTTTGCTCGGCGCGCGCGAAGCCGGGGGAGCACCCCGGCTTCGTCGTTTCTGCCCGACCCGGCGGTCCGGAAAAGGTGCGCCCCTGCCGATCCCACATTGTCCATCCCCCGCTCGGGCACAGGGCACGTGCGGCACCGTGGAAAAACGGGATGCGCGCGCTCGGCGGGGATCACGTGGATTGGGGGCGTCTCCCGTCCACAGGATGAAATCGGGCGCGGAGCCACGGTGGGCGTGAGGTTCGGCGGTTGTCCCCGCTGTTCACCGCCTTACTGCTATTACGACGATCTTTCTTTAAACTAAAGACCGGCCACGGACGGTTCCCGGAACGGTGGATCAGTTGAAGTTCACGTGTAGTACGAAAGACATCGCGTCCGCAGTCGGCGCGGCGAGCAAGGTCGTCAACGCGCACACGACGGTGCCGATCCTCTCGAACGTGCTGCTCAGCGCGGACGAGGGCGCGATCCGCGTGCGGGCGACCGATCTCGAGCTGACGCTGGAGCAGTCGTTCCCAGCCGAGATCACCGAGTCGGGTGCGGTCACCGTCCCGGCGCGGCTCTTCAGCGGCTATCTCGGGAACCTGCCGGCGGGACTGCTCGAGCTGACCGGCTCGCCGTCGCGGGCGTCGGTCAAGGCCGAGCGGTCGAACTACGACTTTCACGCGCTGCCCGCCGACGAGTACCCACCGCTGCCGAGCGCGCAGAAGGGGCAGTCGTTCGCACTCGCCGCCAAGCGCTTCCGCGAAGGCGTCGCCGCGACGATCTTCGCCGCCTCGAACGAAGAGGCGCGCGGTGCGGTCCTGATGGGCACGCTGATCGAGCTCGACGGCGAGCGGATCACGCTCGTCGCGACCGACGGCTACCGGCTCGCGCGCTGGACCTCGGCGCTCGAACGCGGCATCGACGGAACGGCGAAGTACATCGTCCCCTCGCGTGCCCTCAACGAGGCGGCGCGCAACCTTGGCGCCGCGGAACTCGTCGAAGTCACCGCGCTCGGCGCGAACGCCAACCAGCTCCAGTTCACCGCGGGGACGACGTCGATCGTCGTGCGGCTCGTCGACGGTCAGTACCCGAACTACCAACAGGTGATTCCGGCGAAGTTCGACCGCCGCGTCGTCGTCAACACGCAGGGCCTCATCGGCGGCTTGCGCCGCGCCGAACTGGTCGCCGGCGACCGCGCCTCGATGGTTAAACTGGAAGTCGCGAACCAGACGCTGATGATCACGGCGAAGTCCGACGTGACCGGCAACGCCTACGAAGAACTCGAAGTCGAACAGACCGGCGAGGACCTCGCGATCGCCTTCAACGCGCGCTACCTCGTCGAGATCCTCAACCACGTTGACTCGCCGCAAACCGTCCTCGAATTCCTCGGCCCGCTCTCCCCAGCTGCAATCCGCCCCCTCGAACTCGGCGAAGGCTCCGGCGAACAGCTCTACGTCCTGATGCCGCTGCGCCAGTAGGCGTCGTCGCTTGGGCGATCTCTTCCACGCGATCTCGCAACTGGGAACGTTCGATCACCACGCGTGTGACGCCGCGTTGCGGGCTGCGAACATGAAGACCATAAACTTCAATCTGCACACAGGCTCTGGCG
>JAFAMK010000295.1 GCA_019233415.1 Vulcanimicrobiota bacterium | reverse complement strand
CGCCGAACGCGACCACCCCTTGGTGCGCCTTGTACGGAAAGGTCGCGAAGTAGGCGCGGCTCTCGAAGCGCACCGGCACGTTCGCGGCGCGCGCGCGCTCGAGCAGGTTGCGCAGCACGGGATCGCGCTTGCGGTCGTCACCGACGTGGATGTGCCGCAGCGGCTCGCCGGCGACCAGCATCTCGTCCACCGCGTGCACGCCGTAGACGACGTCGTCGAGGTCGATCCGCGGCGCACGGCGCTGCGCCGGCGCCGCCGGCCGCTGCGGGTTTACGCGCCGGCGACGGTCCACGTCGTGCCGTCCTTGGAGTCTTTCAGCGCGATCCCTTCGGCGGCGAGCGCGTCGCGCAGGCGGTCACCGAGCGCAAAGTCCCTGTTCTTGCGCGCCTCGTTGCGCTTGTCGATCACGAGCCGAATCACGGCTTCCGGCGATTCGCCGTTGAACCCCAGCACGTCGGCGAGTCGCGCGCGCAGCCGTTCCGCGATCGTGGGATCCAGCTCGGCCGGCGGTTCTTCTTCGCGCACGGCGGCGGCGAGCGCGTCGTCGGTGAACGCCGGCGCGAGCCCGAAGACCGCCGCCGCGTCGCGCACCAGCGCGAGCACTGCGCCCGCGTGCGCCGGCGCGACGTCGGCGCGCACGATCCCGAACAACAGGCCGACCGCGCGCGAGGTGTCCATGTCGTCGTCGAGCGCCGCGTACAGCGCGTCGAACGCGCTCATCCCGTACGGGTCGCCCGCGCCCGCCAAACGCGCGTGCGCGGCCGCGTACGGCGACGGCAGGTCGCCGTGCGCGCGTTCGAGCAGCGCCGACGCGGCGCGCTGCATCCGCCGCAGCGCGACGGTGACGCCGGCGATCGACTCTTCGGTGAAGTTCATCGGTTTGCGGTAGCCGGTTTGCAGGAACAGCAGCCGGATCGCGAGCGGGTCGTGACGGTCGAGCAGCGTCGCGAGCGGCTCGAAGTTCCCCAGCGACTTCGACATCTTGCGCCCGTCGAAGTTGAGCAGCCCGCCGTGGACCCACGTCTCGGCCATCGGTGGGTGCTCCATGAGCGCCTCGCTCTGCGCGATCTCGTTCTCGTGGTGCGGGAAGATCAGGTCGTAGCCGCCGCCGTGCAGGTCGAACGGAACGCCGAGCAGCGCGCGCGACATCGCACTGCACTCGATGTGCCAGCCGGGCCGTCCCGCCCCCCACGGCGAGTCCCACGCCGGCTCGCCCGGTTTCGCGAACTTCCACAGCGCGAAGTCGAGCGGGTCGTCCTTGTGCTCGTTCTCCGCGATCCGCGCGCCGACCAGCAGCTCGTCGGTGTTCTTCCCACTCAGCGCGCCGTAGCGCGGAAACGCCGCGACGCGGTAGTACACGCCGTCATCGGTCGCGTACGCGAAGCCGCGTGCGATCAGCTCGCCGATCATCTCGACGATCTGCGGAATGTGCTTCGTCGCGTACGGTTCGGCATCAGGTTCTTGCACGCCGAGGCGTCGCATCGACGCTTTGAACGAGCCGTAGAAGCGCCCGACGACCTGATCGTACGTCGTGCCTTCGCGCGCCGCGGTCGCGATCGAACGGTCGTCGACGTCGGTGACGTTCTGCACGTACGTCACGCGGTAGCCGTGGCCGCTTCCACCGACGTCGTGGTGCGGGTGCCCGAGCCAGCGCCGCAGCACGTCGAAGAACAGGAACGAGCGGGCGTGCCCGAGGTGCCCCTCCGCGGACGGCGTCAAGCCGCAGACGTAGATGCGGACGTGGTCGGGCTCGAGCGGCTGGAACGGCTCGACGCTACGCGTGCGCGTGTTATACAGACGAAGGGGCATTCTTCCGTTCGAGTTCGGCGAGGCGTGTCTCCAACGCTGCGATCCGATCGCTCAATTCCGCGATCAGCGGCGCGTTGGGGTCGGGCAGGTCGACGCGCGGCCGCGGATCGGCCGGCGTGCTGATCGGCTTGCCGTCCTGCAGCACGACGCGCCCCGGGATCCCGACGACCGTCGCGTGGGGAGGGACGTCCTTGACGACGACCGAGTTCGCGCCGATGCGCGCGCCGTCGCCGACCGTGATCGCGCCCAGCACCGCGGCGCCGCCGCCGACGACGACGTCGCGACCGAGCGTCGGGTGGCGCTTCGTCTTCGCGAGCGAGGTCCCGCCGAGCGTGACGCCCTGGTAGATCGTGCAGCCGTCGCCAACCTCGGCGGTCTCCCCGATGACGACGCCGATCCCGTGGTCGATGAAGATTCCGTTGCCGAGCGTCGCGCCCGGGTCGATCTCGATCCCGGTCCAGAAGCGCGAGAGCGACGCGAGGAACCGCGGCAGCAGCGGGATCTTCGCCGTGTAGAGCACGTGGATCACGCGGTGCGCGGTCTGCGCCTTCCACCCCGGATAGGAGAGGATCACGTCGAGGTAGCCGCGCGCCGCCGGGTCTTTTTCGACCGGCGCGCGGAGATCGGCGAGAACGCCCTCGAGGAAGCCGGGCACGACGCTCTTACGACCCCGGGTCTGCGGGCCCGGTTGCTCCTGAGCCGGGCGGATGGGGCTGAATCGTCTCGAACGGTAGGCCGCCCGGACCGTACTTGATCGGTTCGAGCCCGCGCCCGTGGAGGATGTGCGAGCTGACCGCACCGATCCGGATCATGATCCGGTCGTGGCCGAGCAGCGGGAAGAGCAGCGCCAGCGGCGGCCCGTCGTGCGCCCCGGTGAGCGCCATCCGCACCGCGCCGAGCGCGTCGTCCTTCGCCAGGCCGAACTCGTCGCCGATCACCGCGAGGTCGTGCCCGAGCGCGAGCCCGCGCAGCTCGGGCTGCGCGTCGACGTACTGCGAGACCGCGTCGAGAAAGAACAGCACGTGGCGGTTGCGCAGCCGTTCGAGTTCGAGCGCGGGGATCGTCACCGCCTCGGCGCGCAGGTCGGCGACGTGCGCGAGCGCCTCGCCGAGCGTGTGGACTTCGCGGCCGTACGCGTCGAGAAAGGTCTCGATCCAGCGGTGCGCCGCCTCCGGAACCGGGTCTTCCAGCAGGCGCGCCTGCTGCATGCGCTCGGCGAGCAGCGCGTGGTAGCGCTCGCGTGGAAGCGCGCGCAGCGCGCGGGCGTTGAACGCGCGCAGGCGGTCCAGGTCGAACGTCGAGGGCGCGCCGTGAACGCGGTCGAGCGAGAACGCGCCGACCAGCTCGGCCAGCGCGAACGTCTCGCGGCCGTCGGCCGGCGACCACCCGAGCAGCGCGAGATGCTCCACGAGGGCCTCGGGAAGAAACCCTGCGCGGCGCAGTGCGTCGATCCCGGTCGCATCGTCGCGAGCCGAGAGCTTGTGCTTGTCGGCGCCGACGATCAGCCCGCAGTGCGCGTAGCGCGGCGGCGCGTACCCGAGCGCGCGGGCCAGCAGAATCTGCCGCGGCGTGTTGTCGAGGTGCTCCTCGCCGCGCACGACGAGGTCGATCTTCATCGCGGCGTCGTCGGCGACCGCGCACACGTTGTACGCCGGCACGCCGTTCGACTTGCGCACCACGAAGTCGGCGAGCGTGTCGTGCTCGAACGCGACGTCGCCCTTGACGGCGTCGTGGACGACCGTCGTCCCCGGCGGGACGCGAAACCACAGGGCGCCGTCGCGCTCGTATGCGGCGCCATCGCGCAGAAGCCGCTCGGCGGCCTCGCGGTGCGCGGCGGCGCGCTCCCACTGCCGGTACGGTCCGTACGGGCCGCCGACGTCTGGGCCTTCGTCCCAATCCAGCCCCAGCCAGCGCAGATCGCGCAGGATCGCCGCTTCCGCGCTCGGATCGCCGGATGCCTCATCCCCGTCCTCGACGCGCACGACGAAGCTGCCGCCCGTCGTACGGGCGAGCAGCCACGTGAAGAGCGCGGTCCGCGCGGCGCCGACGTGCAGCGTCCTGGCCGGCGACGGCGCAAACCGGAGACGAAGCGGGCGATCGATCTCGAGGCGGTCCATCCGCCTCGAAATTAGCCTCGGCTACTCTTCGTCTTCCTCTTCCTCGTCGGGCTCGTCGCCGCCGCCGTCGCCCGTGTCCGGACCGATCGGCTTGCCCGGCATACCACTGGCGAAAATGCCGTACCGGTCGTGGAGTTCGTTCAGTTCGAGAACCATAGCGCACGGCCGCTTCGTGTCCGACCCCACCGAACCATGCGTCTGCCGGAAATTCGTCGAAGGTACGTTGGGACCATGATCTCCTCGGGCGTCTTCTGCCGCGAGCTCGTCGGCCGCCGCAACGAATTGGCCCATCTCACCGCACGCGCGCGGCGCACCGCCGCGCGCCGGTCGGCGCTCGTCATCGTGCGCGGCGAAGCGGGGGTCGGCAAGACGCGGCTCGTCTCGGAGTTCGTCGCCGCGGTCGCGCGGGACGGGATGCAGACCGTCGTCGGCACCGTGCGCGAGTACGCGAACGCGCCGTACGCCGCGATCGTCGAGGCGCTCGACGCGCTCGGCGCCGATGCCGGGCTCGAACGCGAAGAGCACGCCGGCGGCGCCGAGGCCGACGAGAAGGCGCGACGCTTCGCCTCGGTCGCCGCGACGTTCTCCTCGCTCGCGGGCGCCGCGCCGCACGGGCTCCTCGTGCTGCTGGAAGACCTGCACTGGGCCGACGGCGGAACGATCGAGCTGCTGCGCTACCTTGCGCGCCGGCTCGCGAACGAGTCGGTCACGTTCGTCGCGACGTACCGGACCGACGACGGCGGCGAAGCCGAGCGCGTGCGCGTCCTGGCCGCACTCGAACGCGAGGCCGAGGACACGATCGCGCTCGAACCGCTGCGCGCCGACGACGTCGACCGCGTGCTGCGCGTCGCGCTCGCCGAGATCGACCGCACGCTGCCGGCGCAGGCGTTGCTGCAGATTCGCGAGCTCGCCGAAGGGCGACCGCTGTTCGCCGAGGAGCTGCTGCGCGGCGCGCTCGAACGGCGCGACCGCGACAACACGAGCGTCGCCGTCCCGGCCAGCATCCGCGTCACCGTGCGCGAGCGCTTCGCCGCGCTCCCCGAGCGCGACCGCGACGTGCTCCTGCACGCGGCCGTGCTCGGGCGCCGTTTCTCGGCCGACTTCGTCGCGCGGCTGACCGAACTGAAGCCAGTCGCGGTCTTCGCCGCGCTGCGCCGCGCGCGCGACCTGCAGCTCGTCGTCGAGGAAGCCGACGACGTGCACGGCGACACGTTCGCGTTCCGCCACGCGATCACGCGCGAGGCCGTCTACGCAGAGCTGCTGCGCGCGGAGGCGCGCGCGCTGCACGCGCGCGTCGCGGAGGCGCTCGCGCACGAAGAGCCGCTCGACATCACCGCGATCGCGGAACATGCCTGGCGCGCGCGCGACGTCGAGCACGCGATCGGCTGGAACGAACGCGCCGGCGACCGCGCCGTCGCGCTGTTCGCGTACGCCGACGCAGCGCGCCACTACGAGCGCGCGTTCGAGGTCGCGCAGGACCCGTTCCAGCGCGGACTACTCGCGGAAAAAGCGGCCGAGGCGCTCTACGCGACCGGCGAGGTCGCGAGCGCCGTCGAGCGGCTCTCCGACGCGATCGCGGCACTCGCCGGCGATCCGGACGCGAACCGGCTCGCGCTGCGCAAGGCATACCTGCTCTTCGACCAGGGCCGCTACGACGAGAGCCTGCGCGAAGCGCTCGCGGTCGTGACCCGCCTCGAGGACGAAGACTCCGCGATGCGGTTCGACGCGGAGACGATGACCGCGGGGCTGCTGACCGCGCGCGGCCGCGCCGAAGAGGCGCTCGGGCACCTGCAGCGCGCCGACCAGCTCGTCGCGCGCGCCGAGTCCGCCTCGGCGGCGCGCTTCGCCGGCAACTACGCGTACTGTCTCGGCATCCTCGGCCGCGCCGACGAGGCGCGCGCGCGCTTCGCCGAGGCGCAGCAGCTCGCGCGCGAGCGCAAAGATTTCGACGTGCTCGTTCGCGCGCTGAACAACCACGCCAACGTCGAGCTGTCGTACGGGCCGATCGCGACGGCGCGCGCGCTCTACGGCGAAGGTCTGGCGGTCGCGCAGAGCACGAAGAACCTGCGCTTCGTCGCGTGGCTCTCGCAGAACGCGGCGCTGTGCGAGCTGCTCGCCGGCGACGCCGCCGCGACGACGGCGCACCTGTCGCGCGCCGAGACGATCCGGCACGACGTCGGGACCGTCGTGCGCTGGGCGCTCGGGATCGCGCTGCGCCGCGCGACGCTCGGCGGGCTCGACGATCCGGCGCTGCGCGAGCAGGCGCTGGCGATGGTGCGCTCCGCGCTGGACGAAGCCGACGCGCCGGCCGCGGCCGTCCTCGCCGGCGCCGTCGCGCACGACCTGGTCCGCGCGGGCCGCACCGCCGAGGCCGCCGCGCTCGTCGCGCGCGCGTTCCCCGTCGTCACGCACGCCGATCCGCCCTACTGGCTCCACGACGCCGCGAGCCGCTGCGCCGATCCGGAGGTGCGCGCGGCGGCGCGCGCCGCGCTCATGGCCGTCGCCGAGCGCGACGGCGCGCACCCCGCGCGCGGCTTCCTCGCCCTCGCCGACGCGCGCGAGGCGCAGCGCAAGCGCCGCCGCGACGACGCGCTGGCGTTCGCGGACCAGGCCGCCAAGGCGTTCCGCGCCGCCGGCTGGCGGATCGATGAGGCGTTCGCGCTCGAGCTCGCCGGCCGCACCGCCGACGCCGTCGCGCTGTTCCGCACGATCGGCGCGACGGGCGAGGTCCGCCGGCTGACCGAGACCGCGAAGGCCGCGCCGCGCCGCCGCGGCGAGGCGACCCTGACCGGGCGCGAGCGCGAAATCGCCGAGCTGGTCGCCGCCGGTCAGGCCACCCGCGCGATCGCCGACGCGCTCGTCATCTCCGAGCGGACCGTGGAGACGCACATCGCGTCGATCTACCGCAAGCTGGGTGTCGCGAACCGGGCCGCTCTCGCGCGTCTCCTCGACGAGGCCGGAGCCCCGACCACCCCAACCAAGTAGCCGGACAGTACGTAGTCTCCGTACCGGCACGCCTCAACATCGGTACCGCCCCGGATTCTGCGCGCGCACGGACTGCCGTAGCCTTGGCACATGAACAGCACGTCCGATTCGCGACGCGTCGTCGGCGCTCTCCGCTTCCTGGCCGAACTCTCGGCCATCGCAGCGGAACTCGCCGCGGCCGGGGTGTGGGCAGACGAGCTGACCGCCCGCCGCCGCCAGCGCGAAGCCGTGCTGGTCGCCGGCGAGATCTACGCCGAGGAGCTTCAGGTGAAAGCGCTGTGATCTGGTTCGCGCCGTTCGAGGGTCTCGACGAGGACGACCGCGTACGCCGCAATCCCCGTCCCGTCACCCGTGTAGCCCATCCCTTCGCTCGTCTTCGCCTTCACGCTGATGCGCGCGACGTCGAGGCCGAGCACGTCGGCGATCGCGTCGCGCATCATCGGCACGTACGGTGAAAGCCTAGGCTGCTGAACGACGACCGTCGCGTCGACGTTGGCTATCGTCCAGCCGTGCCGTACCGCGAGTTCGTGACAGGCGGCGAGGAGCCGCGACGAATCGGCTCCTTTCCACTGCGGGTCCGAGTCGGGAAAGTGAGCGCCGAGGTCACCCAGCGCGCACGCGCCGAGCAGCGCATCGCTGATCGCGTGCAGCAGGACGTCGGCGTCGCTGTGCCCGAGCGGACCCTTCTCGTACTCGATCCGCACGCCGCCGAGGACGAACGGCCGGCCCTCGACGAGCCGGTGCGCGTCGAAGCCGTGGCCGACGCGCAGGTGCGGTCCGCTCACTCGTGGTTGCGCTCCAGCGGTGGGGCGCTGCGCGGCGCGTGGTGCGAGAGGTGCGCGGTGAACAGCGCGTCCTCGCCGGCGAGTGCGTGCAGCCGCGAGCCGAAGCCGCGCAGACCGGCGTTCGTCGCGTAGGCGCGCACGATCGTCGCGCTCGGCAGATCGCGGTCGATCTCGTCGACCCGCGCGTCGCGCCCTTCGAGTTCCAGCAGCACGGCATCGACCGCGCGCGGGTCGACGTAGCACTCGACCAGCAAAATCTCTTCCTCGCTGCCGCCGTCGGGTCGCTCGCGCAGCAGCGCTTCGGCGCGCACGCGGTCGCCGGGCAGCGTCACCTTGAAGTTCTCCGGCGAGCCTTGAACGACGACGACGTCGAGCCCGGCGCGTTCGAGCAGCGCGGCGTCGTCGGTCGCCGGCGGCGCGCCGTGGCGCACGGCCTCGGCGTGCGCGCGGCGCAGGTCGCGCGCGGTCGCGAACTGCGGCGTCTGCGCGGCCCACAGCGTCGCGCGGTCGAGCGTGCGCACAACCTTGCCATCCTCATCGGCGATCTTGATCGTGTCGACGACGGGGGTCGCGAGCAGCGACGCCGTTCCCGGCCGCACCGGTCGCATCCCGGCGCGAATCTCCTCCGCCTGGACCAGCGGCCGCGCCCCGTCGTGGACGAGCACCGCGGCGACCTCGTCGGAAAGGGCCTCGATGCCGTGGCGCACGCTGGCCTGGCGGTCGGCGCCGCCGCGCACGACGAGCGCCGTCGCGTAGCGCACGCGCGGGTGGACGATCGCCTCGACCCGCTCGACGAACTCCGGCTCGGTCACGACGACCAGCTCGGCGATCTCCGGCATCGAGGCGAAGACCTCGATCGACCATGCGAGCATCGGCTTCCCGGCAACCTCGACGAGTTGCTTCGGCCCCCCGAAGCGCGTCCCGCGCCCGGCAGCGACAATGACCGCCCCCCAGATCACGCGCGCTGTTTCGGGCGGGCGAAGATCATGCGGCCGGCGTTGGTTTGCAGCGCGCTCGTCACCGCGACCTCGACGGTTTCGCCGATCAGGCGGCGGCCGTTCTCGATGACGATCATCGTGCCGTCGTCGAGGTAGCCGACGCCCTGGTGCGACTCGCGGCCCTCGCGGATCACGTTGACGCGCAGTTCTTCGCCGGGGAGCAGCACCGGCTTGAGCGCGTTCGCCAGCTCGTTGATGTTGAGGACGGCGACGCCCTCGACCTGCGCGACGCGGTTGAGGTTGAAGTCGTTGGTCACCAGCTTCGCGCCGCGCTCCTGCGCGAGACGGACCAGCTTGGCGTCGACCTGCGCGATCTCTTCGGGGTCGCGCTCGACGATCTCGATCGGCGCCGCGGTCTGCAGCGCCGAGAGGAGTTCGAGCCCGCGCCGGCCGCGCGTGCGCTTGAGCGGGTCGCCGCTGTCCGCGATCAGCTGCAGCTCGCGCAGGACGAAGCGCGGCAGCAGCAGCGGCCCTTCGAGGAAGCCGCTGCGCACGATGTCGAGGACGCGCCCGTCGATGATGACCGAGGTGTCGAGGATCTTCGGCTCGCCGCCGCTGCCGCCGGCCGGTGCCGCCGCGATGCGGCCGATCGCGACGCGCTGCTTCGCGCCGACGCGGGCGCCGAGGAACGCCGCGAAGACCGATAGGACGAGGTAGAGCGCGATCGCGATGTAGCCGCCCGTCGCCCCGGCGAATGCGACGAACTCGAACAGGATGCTCTTGACCAGGAACGCGATGACGAGGCCGGTGACCAGGCCGATCGCACCGCCGACGAGTTCCCCCGGCGCGAGCCGGTCGATCGCGCGCTCGACCTGGTGCAGCTCGGTCTCGAACATCATCTGCGCCGCCGGCACGATCAGCACGCCGAGCACCGCGCCGACGACGGGCGCGGCGATCAGGAACGCGATCTGCCAG
>JAFAMK010000441.1 GCA_019233415.1 Vulcanimicrobiota bacterium | reverse complement strand
CCGAGATAGACGCCGACGTCGTGCGAGGCACCGTTCGGATGGTATGCCGCGTCCTCGAGCGCGAGCCGCGCCGCGGCGATCGAGAACTGCGCGAAGCGGTCGGTCCAGTGCAGCCGCTTGCGCGCGACGAAGTCGCGCGGCTCGAAGTCGTCGATCTGCGCCGCGATCCGCGAGCGGTAACCGGTCGTGTCGAAACGCGTGATCGGCGCAACCGCAACGCGCTCGGCGAGGACGTTCTCCCAAAACGCCGGCAGCCCGATCCCGAGTGGCGTCACGACGCCGATCCCGGTCACCGCGACGCGCACCGCGCCGTTCGTGCCGCTCACGCGCCGCTCTCCGCCAGCGCTTTGACGCGCGCCAGCGTCCGCGCCGCGACGCCGTGCACGAAGTAGTCGCTCACCAGATGCCGGCCGAGCCACTCCGACGCAACCGGAAACACGAACTGCAGCCGGTGTTCGATCGTCACGCGCGTTCCGCCCGCGAACGGTTCGAACAGCCACTCGACGTCCATCCCACGCGTCCAGCCGCGCACGTGATGGAACGCGATGTGCGGCGTGCGCGGATCGTTCGTCTGGCGCGCGACCCACGCGATCGGAAAACAGTCGCGCCACGCGCCCATCGCGACGGTGCGCGTCGCGCCGTCGTCGTCGAGGACGCGCACGTAGCGGTAGTGCGGCAGAATCTCCGGCCAGCGCTCCGTCGCCGCGGCGAGCGCGTACACGGCCTGCGGCGGCGCGGCGATCTCGACGGTGTTGCGGGTGACCGTCATGCCAGCAGACTGCCGAGCACCGCTGGGCGAAACGCGCGCTGCGGCGGAACCGCGCCGGCGAGCGCGTCGAGCAGCGCCGCGCCGGCGTCCGGAAACCGCCCGAGCCGCGCGGCAGCGCGGCGCGCGAGCGGCGGCACGTCGACGAGCAACGTGACCACGGCGCACAACCGCCGCCGCCAGGCGACGTCGCCGGCACGCCAGCGAGCGTAGGCGTCGAGCGCCATCGCCTCGCGCGCCGGTTCGCGCAGCGCGGCGAGGATCGCGTCGGCGGCATGCTCCGCGCCGGTCAGCGCGAGAAAGATTCCCTGGCCGGTGAACGGGTCGAGAAACCCAGCCGCATCGCCGACGAGCAGCGCGCCCGGCGCGACGACGCGGCGCACGTCGTGCGCGAGCGGACCCACCGAGACGCGCGGACCGAGCCGCGTCGCACCGTCGAACGACCGCACACCACGGCCCAGCTCGGCCGCGGCGCCGCCGACGCCCGCATCCACATCGGCGGACCAGCGTGCGAGCCGGTCGCGCGGCACGACGACCATCACGTTCGTCCGCTCCGTGTCGAGCGGGTTGAGCGCGAAGTACGCGCCGCCGCCGACGTACATCTCGATGTGCGCGTCGAGCGCGCCGAACCCCGCGTAGTGTCCGCCCACCGCATACCGCGCGCGGCGCCGTGCCACCTGCGCGAGCCCGAGCTTGCGCGCGACGACCGAGCCGGCGCCGTCCGCACCGACGACGAACCGTGCGCGCCGCTCGACGAGCGCACCGTCGTCCGTTCGCACGCGCACGCCGGCACAGCGCTCGCCGTCGAGCAGCACGTCGTCCACGCGCGCATGTTCCACCTGTGCGCCCGCCGCCACCGCCGCGTCGAGCAGCGCCGCGTCGAGCGCTTCGCGCGCACAGGCCAGCGCCGGACGGTCGAAGGCGAGCGTGACGGGGGGCGCGCCGGGCGGAACGAGCCGCACGCCGCGCAGCGGCGCGCCGAGCGCGCGAACCGCGTCGAGCGCGCCGAGCCGTTCGAGCGCATCGAGCGCGCCGGCGTTGAGATACTCACCGCAGACCTTACGCCGCGGAAAGCGCGCCCGTTCGACGACGGTCACGGCCACGCCGGCGCGCGCCAGCAGCAGCGCCGTCGCGCTACCGGCCGGCCCGCCCCCGACGACGAGAACGTCGGCGTTCACGACGCACCGGCCGGCTCGTCCGTGAGCGTCATCCGAAAGAACGGCTCGCGCCGCACGCGCGCACCGCGCCACCCGGCGTCGCGAGCAAGCGCGAGCGCTTCGTCCGGCGTGTACGCGCGGCGCACCGAGAGCGGCGCGTCGTGACGCGTGAAGCGGTTGCGCGAAGTCCGCGACCACAGCCACGTCAGCGCGAACGCGACCCGCGAGCGGCGCACGTCGCACACGAGCGGGCTGAGCCGTGCAACACGGCGCAGCTCGCGCAGCATCGCGCGCGCGGCGTCCGGTTCGAAGTGGTGCAGCGCGAGCGTGCACGTCACGACGTCGAACGCGCCGTCGGCGAACGGAAGCGCCGCGCCGTCCGCCTGCACGTACGCGAAGGAGTCGTCACCGCTCGCGCGGCGCGCGATCGCGAGCATTTGCGCGCTGCTGTCCAGACACGTCACGTGCAGCGACACGCCGCGGCGCGCGCCGTCGCGCACGAGCGCGCGCGGAACGTCGCCCGCACCGCTCCCGACGTCGAGGACGCAGGTCGCGCGGAGGCGGCGCACCGCGCGCACGACGGGCGCGGTTCCGCCGAGGCGCGCGTTGGCGAACGCGATGTCGCGCAGGTTCGCTTCGAGCTCGCCGAGGTCGTCGGCGGGCTCGTCCATCAGCTCGCGAGCGATCGTACGGCGCACGCGAGCGATTCCATCAGCCTATTTCTTGTACCAGTCCGCGTTGATCTCGATGTAGTTCTTCCACTTCTCGGGAACGTCCGAGTCAGCGAAGATTGCCTCCACCGGGCACGCCGAAACGCAGGCACCGCAGTCGATACAGACTTCGGGATCGATGAAGAGCATCTCGTCGCCATCGTTCCCGTGGATGCAGTCAACCGGACAGACGTCGACGCACGACTTGTCCTTGGTCCCAATGCACGGCTCGGTGATGATATAGGCCATCGCGTG
>JAFAMK010000112.1 GCA_019233415.1 Vulcanimicrobiota bacterium | reverse complement strand
GTCGTTGTCGTGACGGTGCGCGCGCGGCTGAACGCGCTCGACGGAACGCTGCTCGCGCTCGCCGCGCTTCCACTCGCGATCCCGTTCTTCCACGAGCACGACTTCGTCGTCGAGCTGGTCCCGCTGGTGATTCTCGCCGTCCGCGCGAGCGGCGCGGCGCGCGCGTGGGCCGGCGTCGCGGCCGTGCTGATCCTGGTCGACTGGCTCGGCCTCGCGCAGCGCACGCCGGCGCAGCCGCAGATCGCATCGCTCGCGCTCGCGCTGGCGTGCGCGTTCGTCGCCGCCGGCCGCGGCGCGCGCGCAACGCGCGCCGATCTCGCGCCGTTCGCCGCACTGCTCGTGCTCTTCGGCGCGGCGGTTCCGTTGGCGCGCGCGTTTCCCGCGCCGACCTGGCCCGACGCGCTTCCCGCCGGCTACCGCGCGCCGGCGAACGCCGATGCAAGCGCGCTGTGGGGCGACGAGCAGCGCGCCGCGGGGCTCGAGGCGCGCGTGCCCGCGTGGGGCGCGCTGCGCGCGCTCCCGCTCGCGGGCTGCGTCGTCCTCGGCGTCGCGCTCGTCAGATGTCGACGTTCAGAAAGTCGTCGAACGGCGTGATCGAGTTCGGGTGCCAGTTCTGCAGGTCTTTGTTGACCCCGTGAATGTCGTCGCGGACGTACAGGATGAAGTACGGCACGACTTCGTCGAGACGGTCGTCGAGCTTCGCGATGATCGCCTTGCGCGGTCCCTCGTCGTAGGCCGCCTTCTCCTGTTCGAGCAGCCCCTGGATGACCGGGTCGCACAGGCGCGTGATGTTCTGGCCCTTCGGCGGGATTCCGTCGCAGTTGTTCTGCGGCGTGTAGTCCGCGTCGGGCGTCATCCCCCAGGCGAAACTCGTCACGTCGAACTTGCCGGTGTAGATCGTCCCGCCGCTCTCGAACGGGCCGAAGAACAGCGCCTGCGCGTAGTGGTGCACCTCGAGCGACACGCCGACCTGCGCCCACGACTGGCGGATGATCTCGATCATCTGGTCGGTGTCCGCCGCGCCGGTGTTGATCGAGAAGACGAGATTGAGCTTCGCCCCGTTCTTCGCGCGAATCCCGTCGGTGCCGCGCACCCAGCCGGCCTCGTCGAGCAACTGGTTCGCCTTCGCGACGTCGTACGGGCGAATCGGGCGGTCGGTGCGCATCGGCGAGACCGGCGTCACCTGCGTCTCCGAGAGCGTCCCCGTGTTGTGGTTGACCTTCTGGCGGATCGTCTCGCGGTCGGTCGCGTACTCGAGCGCCATGCGCACGCGCGCGTCCGCCAGCGCCGGATGGCTCGTGTTGAAGTCGACGTGCGAGTAGTAGAAGCTCGGATGGCGGATCACCTTGGCGGTCGGGAGCGCCATGACGCGGTCGTAGTAACCCGCGCCGACGAACGGCCACACGTCGATCTCACCGGTCTGCAGCTGCGTGAGCAGCGTGTTGCGGTCGGGGATGAACCGGTAGGTGATCTTCGTGATCTTCGGCGTGCCGCGCCAGTAGTACGGGTTCGCCTCCAGCTCGACGTGGTCGCTGCGGACCCACTTCACGTAGCGGTACGGGCCGATCCCGACCGGCTTGCTGTTGTAGTCGGCGTTGTTGATGTTCGGCAGCTGCGCGAGCAGGTGCTTGGGGAGGATGCACGGGTTCGCGCCGGCGCTTCCGAAAAACGTCGGCAAATAGCCCGAGTACGGCTTCTTCAGGTGGTAGACGACGGTGAACTTGTCGGGCTCGTCGATCTTCGTGATGAGTTCCCAGCCGTCGCGCCCGACCTCGTTGTTGGCCGGGTTGTTCACGGCGTTGGTCGAGAAGACGACGTCGTCGCCGTCGAACGGCACGCCGTCCGACCACTTGACGCCGTGGCGCAGGTGCCAGGTGATCGTCAGCCCGTCCTTCGATACGCCCCCGTTCGCCTGGGTCGGCACGTCCGTCGCCAGCTCGGGAACGGGCCGGTTGTTGTCGTCGTAGCGCACCAGGTACGCCATCGTCAGCTCCGAGAGGTTCCCGAGCGACGTCGCGGTCGCAAGGTGGGGGTTGAGCGACGTGATGTCCTGGACGTCGCCGATCCGGAGGGTATGTGCGATCGTGGTCGCGTTCTTCGGACCGGCCTCGCCCGTGGCGCCGGGCGCCGTCGTCGTCTGCGCCGTCTTCGTACAGGCGGCGAGGACCAGCGCGGACAGGACCAGGGCGAGTCTTCTCATCACGGTTCGCTCCTCAGATGTCGGCGTCGACGAGGTCGTCGAACGCGGTGACGTGGTTCGGCCTGAACCCGTGCAGGTCGTCGTTGTAGGCGAAGACGTCCTCGCGCGCGTCGGTGACGATCGTCGGAACGTCGCGCGCCAGCCGCTCCTGGACGAAGTGGAGGGCGTCGCGCTGGGCCGCTTCGTCGTAGGTCGCGTCGAATCGTTCCAGCGCCCGGTCGACCGCGCGGTCGCAGTAGCGCGGGATGTTCGCGCCGTGCGGCGGGACCGCGGCGCAGGCGAAGAGATTCGTCAGGTCCATGTTCGGGCCCAGGATCCAGGCGTAGTGCGTGACGTCGTACTTGCCGGCGTAGATGATCCCGGTGTTCCCCGGCGCGAAAAAGAGCGGCGAGGGGTACTTGCGGACCTCGAACGTCACGCCGATCTGGGCCCAGCTCGCGCGGACCAGCTCGACCAGCTCGTCGGTGTCCGGCAGCCCCGTCCCGATCGCGAAGTCGAACGCGAGCCGCTCCCCGTTCTTGGCCCGAATCCCGTCCGGGCCGCGGCGCCAGCCGTCCCCGTCGAGGAGCCGGTTCGCGGCGGCGAGGTCGTACGGAACGCGCTGAAGGTCGGCGTGGAACGGGTGGGCCGGCGGGACGACGCTCTCCTGAAGGACGCCGACGCCGTGGCGGATCTTGGCGACGATCGTCGCCCGGTCGGTCGCGAGCCGCAGCGCGCGCCGCACCACCGGATCGTGCAGCGCGCCGTGCTCGGTGTTGAAGTCGAGGTGGTTGTAGCCGTACGACGACTGCCGCACCACACGAATTCCCGGCACGTTGCGGACGCGGTCGTAGTATGCGGCGGGAACCGGGAGCCAGAGGTCGACCTCGTGCGTCGTCAACTGCGTCAGCACGGTGTCGCGGCTCGGGACGATCTTGAAGACGATTCGCCGGAGCTTCGGCTTGCGCCCGAAGTAGAGCGGGTCGGCGACCATCTCGACCGCGTCGGCGCGGCGCCACGCCGCGTACTTGAACGGCCCGATTCCCACCGGGAGCGCGTTGTACGTAGCCTGATTGATCGTCTTCTCGCCGGCGAGCACGTGGCGCGGGAGGATGCACGGCTGCGCGAACGCCGAGCCGAAGAAGTTGACGTAGAACCCCGCGTGCGGCCGCTTCAGGCGAAAGACGACGGTGTACTTGTCGGGGACGTCGACGCGGTCGATCAGGTCGAACCCGACGTGCGTCACCTCGTTGTTCGCCGCGTCGCGCACGACGTTCACGGAGAAGCGCACGTCCTCCGCGTCGAACGGCACGCCGTCCGACCAGCGCGCGTCGTGCCGCAGGTGATACGTGATCGACCTGCCGTCGGCCGAGATGCCGCCGTTCGCGCGCGACGGAACCGCCGTCGCCAGCTCCGGCACGGGCCGGTTGTTCGCGTCGTAGCGCACGAGCCAGGCCATCGTCAACGAGCTCATGTACGAGAGGGTGAGCTGCGGGTTGAGGTGCGGGTTGAGCCCGACGATGTCTTCGGCGGTCGCGTAGCGCAGGACGTGCGGAATCGTGTACGGATGCCGGTCGCGCGCGGCGTCCGGCGCGTGCGAGGCGCAGGCCGCCGTGCTTGCGGCGAGCGCGAGCGCGGCGACCTTCAGCTTCAGTAGTGGAACCCCTCGGGGTGCCAGAAGGGCGTCGTGATCACCGGCGTCGGCGTGAAGCCCTTGAGCTGAGACGTGTAGACTTCGAGGTCCTTGCGGAACCACAGGATGATCGACGGATCGTCCTTCGCGAACTCGCGCTGCACCGTCTTGTAGTCCGCGATGCGGCGCGGCATGTCGACGGTCTGGTTCGCGTCGTCCATCGCCTTCGTCGCGACCGGGTTGTTCCAGAACAGCGCGTTCTGCCCGTGCGGCGCGAAGTTGGTCCCCGAGTAGATCGCCGCCTGGTCGAGGTCGGCGGCGCCGACCCAGGCGAAGAACGCGACGTCGTACTTGCCACCCTGCAGAGTCCCGTTCGCGGTGTTGTCGAAGAACAGCGGGGTCGGGTAGTTCTTGACGATCGCGTCGGCGCCGACCGCGTGCCAGAACTCTTGCACCTGCTGCTCGTTGGCCTGTCCGGCGATCGACTCGGTCTGCGTCGAGATCTGGAACTGCAGCTTCTGCCCGTTCTTCACGCGAATGCCGTCGGGACCGACCTTCCAACCCGCTTCGTCGAGCAGTTCCTTCGCCTTGGCCGGATCGTACGGGTAGCGCATCAGGTCGGAAACCTGCGCTTCGGAGTGGAGCGTCGGGTCGAGGAACGAGTCGCTCAGCTCGCCCAGGCCGTGACGAACCTTATCGAGCAGCGCCTTGCGGTCGACCGCGTAGGTCAGCGCGCGGCGCACGCGCACGTCCTGGAAGATCGGCCGGCGCAGGTTGAAGTCGATGTGGTCGTAGGTGTAGATGACCGGTGTGACGACCGTGTCACCGGAGATTGCCTTCACGCGGTCGTACGTGGAAGGAGCGAGATTCCACGCCAGGTCCAGCTCGTGCGTCTGGAGCTGCGTCGCCATCGTGTTCTGGTCGGGGATGATCTTGTAGACGACCTCGGCGATCTTCGGCTTGCCGCCGTAGAAGTCGGGGTTCACCTCGAGCCGTATCTGGCTGCCGCGGTCCCACGAGACGAACTTGTACGGGCCGCTCCCGACCGGCGCGGAGTTGTAGGGTGCTTTATTGAGGCTGCCCTGTTTGTCGTTGAGCTTCGCGAGCAGATGCTCGGGCAGGATCGGGCCGTTCCCGTTCAGGCTCCACAACTGCTGGAGGTACGGCGCGTAGACGTGCTTGAGGTGGACGACCGCGACGTAGGGATCACTGCAGTCGACGTCCTTGATCTCGCGCCAGCCCTCGGTCGTGATGACGTTGTTCGCCGGATTCATCATCACTTGCCAGGTGAACCGCATGTCGGCGCACGTCAGCGACGGGCCGTCGGTCCACTTGATGTCGTGCCGCAGCTTGTACGTGAGCGTCAGCCCGTCTTTGCTGACGTCGCCGTTCTCGACCGTCGGCAATTCGGTGATCGCGTCGGGGACAGGCTGCGCGTGATCGTCGTAGATCACCGTGTACGAGTACAGAAACGCCGACAGCTCGAGGACCGGACTCGCGCTCGCGAAGCCCGGGTTGAGGTTCTTGGGATCCGCCGCCGTCGAGATGACGAGCCGGTCGCTGCGCGGAGCGGTGCCGCCGCTGGATCCTTCCGCTCCGACACCGGTCGTCTGACCGACCTTCGTGCACGCGGAAAGAGCGAGCGCCAACAGCGCGCCCGCCACCAAGAACCGCTGGTTCATCAGCGCATCGCCTCCGGGTCGAGACCGTGTGTGTTGCAGAATTCGACGTATGCGGCGGGCGCGATCTCCGAGGGCTTGATCTCGCTGCGCCCGCCCCAGAACACGTTGGTGTAGTCGAAGCCGATCCCGGCCTCGACGAGATGGGCGTCGATCGCCGCTTTGTGCGCGAGCACGGCGTCCTTCTCGGTTCCGTGCGCGACGCCCATGATGTTGACGCCCTTGAACTCGGGCCCGCCCTCGCGCCAGTACGCGTGCGTCATGATGTAGTGGCGCCCGACCTCGCGCCCCGCGTCCAGTTCGCGCCCGACCGGGACCTTCCAGTGGAAGAGCGCGTTGTAGCGCGTGACGCTTTGGCCGCCGGCGTTCGCGTTCGGCTTGACGTGTTCGAGGAAGGTCGAAAAGCGCCCGACGACGCCCTTCGCGTTCAGCTCGCGCGCGACGCGCACGAACTCGTCGAGTTGAACGCCGGCCTCCCGTGCGCGCGCGTCCCACACGTCGCGCACGATCTCACCCTCGGCCAGCTCGCGCTTCACCGCGCTCAGCACGCGCCACTCGAGCGGGCTCAGCGCGACGATCGTCGTGTCCTTCACGTCCGCCAGCGTGTCGGCCCGCGCGCCCGGCTCCATGCCGCGCCGGCGCACGTGCCCGACCCCGAGCGCGAAGAGCGCCTTGGCCTGCATGAGCCGGTGCGCTTCAGCGCCGATCGTGCGCGCGAGAAACGCGGCATGCTTGGCGATCGAGAACCCCTGCGGGACTTTCAGCGTCGTCCACAGGCGGTAGTTCGAGCCCGGCGTCGCGGCGTCGGTCGTGCGGATCACGACGTGCCCGGAGAACGGGTCCTCGCGAAAGAGCCACTCGAATGCGTCGTTCAGGCGCTCCTGCGGAACTTGCCATGCGCACAGCGAGCCTTCGGCGAGGTTCGTCGCCATGAGCGTCTGGCGCACGCGGCGGATCGTTCCGGCGCGCAGCATCGCGCGCACGCGTTCGAGGACAGTCGCGACCCCCACCCCGCTGCGCTGGGCGATCTCACCGAACGGGTCGACCTGAAACCCCTGCAGGCGATCCTCGCTCACCGCGAGGATCGCTGCGTTGGTCGGATCGTCGATCCAGATGGGGACGGTCGAGTTCATCTCGCCGGGGAGTTCACCCGGCGGCGTTCGCGCCCTCTGCGAACAGCAAGGCCTGTTCGGCCTGGCGGACCGTGTACACCGCGGTGACCTCGTCGGTCAGCGCTTGCGTGAGCCCGACCTGCGCGTTGAGCAGGAGCGGGAGCGTCGTGACGCCGGCCCGGTACTGAGCCTGCGTCGACCGCAGGACCTGCTGGGCCTTGCTCAGCTCGGCGTTGACTTGGTCGAGCGCGGCGTACGCCGAGACGAGGTTCGCCAGCGCCGTGCGGACGTTGAGCTGGATCCCCTGCTGGGTGATCGCGAGCTGTGCGACGCCCCTGTCGAGCTGGCCTTGCGCCTGCGCGGTCTGCGCCCGCGTCACGCCGCGGTCGTAGACCGGAACGGTCAGCGCGACGCCGATCGAGCCGGCGTTGCGGAATGTGCCGCCGCTCGCGTCGGTCGAGCTGGTCCCATAGCTCGCGGTGCCGCTGACGCTCGGGAAGTTGCCCAGCTTCGCGGCGCGCAGGCTCGCCTCGAGCGACGCGACCGACTGCTGCTGCGCCGTGAGATCGGGCCGCAGCGCGACCGCCCGCGTGATCGCCTGGTCGTAGGTCGGCGTCGGGAACGCGGGGTTGACCGCGATCGTCCCCGAGGTCGCGCTGAGCGCGCCGACGTCGTCCTTCGGCTGCACCGCAACGTCCGCGTCGAGGCCCAGCACGTTCGCGAACGTCGCGAGGTCCGTCTGCTCGGTGGCCTGCGCGCGCACGACCGAGACGCGCGCCTGCGCGGTCGGCAGCTGTGCGGTCGCGAGGTCGGCTTTCGCCGCCGTCCCGGCGCGAATCTGCGCCGAGACGAGGTTTTCCTGGACTTGGTCGAGCTGCACCGTCGTCAGGCCGACCTGCGTCTGCCGCTCCGCGGCGAGCGTGTTGTAGTAGGCCGTCGCGACGTTGAAGGCGACGGTCTGCAGCTCGCGCTGGTAGGTCGCGACCGACGCCGATTGCGTGAAGCGCGCGGCGCGAATCTGCGCGGCGACGCGGCCGCCGTCGAAGATCAACTGGTCCAGGTCGACGCTGAGCGAGTTCGAGGTGGAGTCCGGCTTGAACGTCGATCCGCTGCCGGTGCCGCCCGTTCCGCCGCTGGACGAGGACGAACTGGCACCTTCCTGACGGTGGGAACGCGTCGTCGACGCGCTCCCGGTCACTGCCGGGAAGAGCGCGCTCTGCGCTAGCCCAACCGGTGCGGTAGCGATCGCGACGTCGGCCCGCGCCGAGGCGAGGAGCGGCGAGCGCGCGTACGCGATCAGGATCGCCTGCTGGAGCGTGACGACCTGGGGAACGCCGGCGACCACCCGCGGCGGCGACGCCGGCGCGGGGGTCCCGTACGCGGGATAGGGGAGCGGTTCGCGCTGGTCGGCCGGCGCGAGGGTCGGGATCGCGGCGGCGTTGATCGCCCCGCTCCCGCCCGAGGCCGCTCCGGTCGATCCGGCCGGCGCGCCCGGCGCCGGCGTCCCGGCCGCGCCCGGCAGCGCGCTCGGGCTCTGCCCGCGCGAGCCGGAGGTCGTCCCGCCCAGCGGCGAGGCGGTCGGGCTCGGCGCCGCCCCGGGCGTCGTGATCGGACGCGGCGTCGGCGCCGTACTCGGCGTCGTCGTGCTTGGAGTCTGCGCGAGGGTCGGTTGCGCCGTGACGGCGAGCGCGGTCAGCGCGACGCCGGCGAGCGCGCGCGCGATCGCGGTTGCGTGCATCACTGGGCTCGGCCGGCCGCCGGGCCGCTGATCGCCACCGTGCTCTTGTCCTGCAAGGCGTCGGGACGGGTCGTGATGACGGTCGTGCCGGCCTTGATGTCGGGGCTCTGCACTTCCGCCAGCGTGTCGGTCTGCAGGCCGATCTTCACCGGGACGACCTTCGCCTGCATCAGCTTGATCGGCGGGGGCCCGCCTTGGCCGCCCGGGCCGCCGCCCTTCGCGCCACCGGCACCGCCCTTCGCGCCGCCGGCACCACCACCGCCGGGTGCGCCACCGCCAGCAGGTCCGCCGCCGCCGCCCGCGCCCGGCGCACCGGCCGGCGGCGGGGGAAGCGCGGCGACCGTGAAGACGTTGGCGCCGTTCTCGGTCTGGAAGACCGCGGTGCGCGGGACGACGATCGCGTTCGGGTGGTATTCCTTACGCACGCTGACGCTGACCAGCATCCCGCCGCGCAGCACGTCGTTCGGGTTCGCCACGCGCACGCGCGCGCGGTACGAGAGCGTTCCCTGCGTCGGGGTCGCGTTGACGTCCATCACCGACGCGTTGAACGTGCGGTTGCCGATGCTCGACGTCGTGAAGGTCACCGGCGTGCCGGCGTGCACGTACGGCAGGTTGTCGTCCGGCACGTTCACGTTGACGTAGACCGTGTCGATCTGCGAGACGCGCACGACCGGCTGGTTCGGGCTGGCGAACGCGCCGGGGTCGAGCAGACGCTGCGTGACGACGCCGTCGAATGGCGCGGTGATGCTGGTCTGCGCGATCTGTGTCTCGAGCAGTTGCACCTGCGCCTGCGCGGCCGCGAGCTGGCCGCGGTTCGCGGCGATCTGCTGCCCTTGGATCGGGACCGCGTTCGATCCCTGCGACTGCGCAGCGCGCAGCCCGACCTCGGCCTGGCGCTGCGTCTCCTTCGCGTTGTTCAAGCTCTGCTGGGCCTGCACGTAGTTCGCGCGCGACTGGTCGTACTGCGTCTGCGCGACGTAGCCTTGCGTGAGCAGTTGCTTGTCGGCGGTGTAGGTCGAGAGCGCGCTCTGGTACGCGGCCTGCGCGACCTGGACGCCGTTCTTCGCCGCCGCGAGCTGCTGCTGCGCGGTGACGATCGTGTTCGAGGCCTGGGCCGCGGTAACCGGGGCCTGCAGCGTCGAGCCGCTGAGCTGCGCGGTCTGCTGCTGCACGATCGCCTGCTCCTGGGCGAGCGAGGCGCGCAGCGTCGCGTCGTCGAGCTTCGCGACGATCTGGCCGCGCGTGACGTGCTCGCCTTCGTTGACGTAGACCGCGACGACGTTCCCCGACTGCTGCGAGCTGAGCGTCGACTCCTGAACCGGAGCGATCTGGCCGTCGAGGCTCAGGTACGTCGCGATGTCCTGGCGCTGGGCCGTGGCAACGTCGACCGCGAGCGGGGGCGCTCCCTGTTGCCCGGCGCCTCCGCCACCTTTTGCGCAACCGGTCACCGCCATGGCGAGGGTTGCCGCGGCCAGCAACGTGTGCCGACTCCGTTTCATGGTGCTCCTTTTATCCTATCCGGTTCCGCGAACCGTCGGTTGTTTTCTGCGAACAGGGCCCGGAACGAGTATCCGATCGGCCGGCGTCCGCCGGTACTACCGCGTCGAACATGAAAATGATTCGTGCGGTTGCCGGTCGTAAGGACCCCGCGGGATGCGTGGCAAGATCGAGGTCGGGAGGACCTATCAGAGCCAGACGCGGGTGGAGGAATGGATGACGGCTGAGAAGGCCGGCAACAAGGGCGTACCCGTTCTCTCTACCCCGATGTTGGTCCAACTGGTCGAAGAGGCGGCGATGCAGTGCGTCAACCCGCTCCTCGACCCCGACGAGATCACGCTCGGGACCCACGTCGACTTGAGCCATGTGTCGGCCACGCCGGTCGGGCTGATCGTCCGCACCGAGGTCGAGGTCCTCAAAGTGGAGGGCCGGCGCATCGAGTACGCCTTCACCGCGTTCGACGAGCGCGAGAAGATCGCCGAAGGGACGCACGAGCGCTACGTGACCTCGCGCGAGAAATTCCGCGAGCGCCTGGACGAAAAGCTGGGTTAGATTCCCAGCCGCCCCGGGCACAAGTGAGGCCCGCCACACCAGCCGCCGGGAGAGGGCTTCCGGCAGGTCGCCAGGCGGAAGCCGGAACCCGTCCGTGTAAAGGGAACGTTACGGGAACACGTCCAGACCGCGCCGATCGGTGCCCGAACGGAACCCGGGGCTACCGAGCGTCGTTGTGAGGACAAGAAGCGGGGCGGTGGCTCCGCCTCCGTGATTAAGGCGCCCGTCACGTGGGTAGGTCCCGACATGGCTGAGCAAGCGACTACTCTCGCACGCTCCCCTCCTCGGGGCCGGCCGCAACCGGCGCCAAAACGCCCTTCTTGTACACAACACCTTAGCTAGGGAGTATTACGTGAAACGACTGAGCACCGGGCTCCTGGCCGCGCTTGTCGCGGTTGGAATCGGTACCACGTCGGTCTCGGCCCAGAACGGTTCGCAGGCGCAAGGAAACATCGGAACCTTCTCGCCCAAGCAGATCGCTCAGGCCGGCCCGAACATGGCGCCGCCCGCTGACTTCGGCACGCCGCCTTCCGGCGAGGTCCCGATCCTCTTCAACGACCGGCACGTCTATTCGAAGCCGGACCGCCTGAAGGCGAACCGCGTCCTCGCCGCGCTGGTGCGTGGCAACACCATCCTCATTCCGCTCCGCTCGATGTTCGAGCAGATGGGCGCGACGGTCTCCTACGACCCCGCCTCGAAGACGGTCGACGTCTCGAAGCCCGGCTCCGACGTCAAAGTGACGGTCGGCCGGCCGGAAGTCGTGATCAACGGTGAGAGCCGTCCGCTCGACGTTCCTCCCGAGATCTACAAGGGCGCGGTCGTCGTACCGGTTCGCGTGATTTCGGAAGGGATGGGCGCGTACGTCCAGTGGGTTCCGGATCGTCGCATCGTCGTCGTTCGGTACGTCCCGGTTCAACCGCCGGCCACGCCGCCGCCGACCCCGACTCCGGCTCCGGCTACGCCGACCCCGGTTCCGGCCACGCCGACGCCGTCTCCGACGCCGCCGCCGCCGGCCAAGAACCCCTACGAGCACTTCATCGTCGGCGACTACGTCTTCTCGCCGAAGGTGTACAACGAGCTCTCGCCCGGCAACACGGGCAAGGGCGGTTCGTACGCGGTTCGCGGCGCAGTGGAATTCCCGCTGTTCGGCCTGCCGTGGATGCTCGAGGGCGACTACCGCTCGTACAGCTATCCGCACAACAACGACTTCACGGCTGCGGAGCTGGGGACGGTTCCGCCTCCCTGCGCCGCGGGTGGAATCACCGGCCGCCAGGGCTGCGTCACCGTGATCGGTGCCTACGGCCAGACCAACGTGCCGTCGTTCACGGCGCGTGACACCGACTTCGACGGGCGCTTCGGCCTCAAGATCGCCGAACCGCGCATCTACATCGGCGTCGGCTACCTCCACCGTGAGGAGAACTACGGCTATCCGAAGCAGAACGGCTTCGGCTTCGGCGCCGAGAAGCTCCCCGACCTCGACCACTCGCTCTCGGTCTACGGCAGCGTGTGGTACTACCCGAGCATCTCGGGCAACTTCACCTTCCCGTCGGGCGCGCCCCCGGCACTGGTCGGCACCACCGACAAGTTCCAGCAGCGCTTCCTGAAGTACCAAGTCGGCGGCACGTTCAACCTGGGTAGCTCCGGGCTGTTCCTCGACGCCGGTTTCCTCGGCGACACGATTCGCGGCAAGAACCTCTCGCCGTCGGACGCCTCGCACGCGGGCGGGTACGTCGGACTCGGGATCAAGTTCTAAACGCCCTCCGGCGTCTAGACACGAGCAGACCCCCGGCTTACGCCGGGGGTCTTT
>JAFAMK010000421.1 GCA_019233415.1 Vulcanimicrobiota bacterium | reverse complement strand
ATGACGGCGAGCTTCCTGCCGAAGCCCGTCGTCGGCGTCAATGGCAACGGGATGCACACCAACGTGTCGGTGAGCACGGGCGAGAAGAACTTGTTCTGGGACCCGGCCGGCGAGGAGAAGCTCAGCGCGTTCGGCTGGCAGTTTGCGGAGCGCATCCTGACGCATGGCAACGACATCTGGCTGATGCTGAACGCCAGCGTCAACGCGTACCGCCGGCTCGACCCGCACTTCGAGGCGCCGAACCAGATCAAGGCCTCGGCGGTCGACCGCGGCTCGATGGTCCGCGTCCCGCTCGGCAACGAGCGCAGCGCGCGCGTCGAGGTGCGTTCGGTCGCGCCGGACGCGAACCCGTACATGGTGATGCTCGCGGTCTTCAAGACCGGGCTCGACGGAACGATCGGCAAGATCGACAACCTGCGCCAGGCCGAACGTTACCTGCCCGACAACATCTACGACGCGCTGTCGAACTTCCGCGCCGCGTCGTGGACGACGACGCTCCTGACCGAGGACGTCAAGGAGAAGTACGCCGAGCTGAAGCAGCACAGCGCCGACCGCTGCCCGCGCGCGCTCGGCACCTTCGTGAAGGCACAGGAAGTCCAGTACCACCACGAAGTCTACAACCAGTTCCTCTGGAACCTGTTCTAGCGGCGGAGTCCTACCAGACGGACGGAATCAAGCGGTAGCGGACGCGCGCCGCGTAGTCGGCGTAGCCGGAAAGGCCGTGCTGCAGGGTACGGTCTTCGAGGGAGGTGCGCAGCACGATGATCGCGCAGGTCAGCACGCCGCCGGCAAAGGCCGGCCACGAGCCGAGAATGAGGCCCATCCCAATCAGGAAGATCAGCCCGCCGACGTACATCGGGTGCCGGACGACGGCGTACGGCCCGGTGTCGATCACGTGCTGGCCGCGCTCGGCCTGAATGCGCACGACCGCAGCGCTGTACTTGTTCTCGCGCATCGCGAGGTACGCGACCCAAATCCCGACGACCATCAGAACCGCCCCGACCCACTGTAGCCAGACCGGGAGCGCCGGCCACCCAAACCGGACCGCCAATCCCGCAACGACCAGCCAAGCGATCCAGACGACCCCGACGACCGGCAGAAGCACCTTGTCCCAGAACGGCTGCCCGGCCATGATCGGCGGCCGCATCCGCTCGCGCGCGAGATCAGGATTGCTCCGGACGATCGCGACCGTCACCACCGCGCCCGGAATGAACAAGAACGCCAGAAACCACCAACCACCGGACCACTGCACCGTCCCCGCCGCGCAAAACAGCAGCACCGCAAAGACCACGGCCTCCCCGACGAGCGCAAGCCAAAGAGTCCTCTCGAGCGCAGTCATCGGCCTAACACTTACCCACTCCGCTCGTCCGGGCGCCAGCCAATGATCCTTGCCAGGGACCGGTGCCCGGGTGCGAGCTGGCTCGGCCGCAGTGAAGGGACATTCGCAATTACAATTATGTATCAGGAATTCTTGACACGCCGTCGGCATGGAACCGTAACGACCTTGCCGCCGTGGCAAGAATCGGTTTCGGTCGCTCACAGCTGCCCTGACCGCACTTGACGGAAGGCCGCTACGGCGGCATAATCGCCCAGCCGGGCGATCACTATTTCGTACACAGAAGGTAAAGCGTGTCGAGTTCTTTGACGCTCGGCGGTATTCGCGCGAAAGCGACGTCGATTTTCCTCGCAGTGATCTGGGCGCACGTGCCGCTCAGCGCCGCCGTCGCGCTGATCGCGCGCAATCCGTGGCAGCAGCCGGTGCTGTTCGCGACGTTCGTCGCGATCGTTGCGAGCCTCGCGGTGTGGCGTTTGCGCGACGGGCTCGCGCTGCGTTCGATCATCGCCGTCTGCTTGACGTTCGGGCCGATCCTGTTCGTCTACGCCGGCCGCGGTCACTTCAGCGGGCTCTCCGGCGACGGCGACTGGCAGATCGACTACCACATGTATTTCTTCGGCGTCTTCGCGATGCTGACGGCGTACGTCGACTGGCGCCCGATCCTGATCTCGGCGGCGCTGACCGCGGTGCATCACCTGCTGCTCGACCTCGTCGTTCCGGCGAACGTCTTTCCGGAAGAAGGGATCGACCGCGTCGCGCTGCATGCGCTCGCCGTCGTCGTCGAGTGCAGCGTGCTGTTCTGGCTGACCGGCGCGCTCGGCACGCTGTTCCGCAAACAGGAAGAGCTGATCGACTTCACCGCACGCGCGACCGCCGAGGCGCTGCAGGTGGAGCTGGACGAAAACGCCGCACTGCGCCAGGAGCTGAGCCGCTACGCCGCGCACACGTAGCGCGTGCCGGTGCGCGTCGAGCGGCTCGACCATCTCGTCCTCAACGTGCGCGACGTCGAGGCGAGCGCGGCGTGGTACGCGCGGGTGCTCGCGATGGAGCGCACCGACTTCGCGCCGGGCAACGGTCAGCCGAGCCGCACCGCGCTGACGTTCGGGAACCAGAAGCTGAACCTGCGCCCGGTCGAAACCGACCCTGCGGCGTGGTTCACCGCCGCGCGGCCCTCCGCGGGCAGCGATGATCTGTGCTTCATTACGACGGCCGACCCGGCTGAGGTGATCGCCCACCTGGGCGACTGCGGCGTCGTGGTCGAGACCGGCCCGGTCGGCAAGCAGGGCGCGCTCGGCCCGATGACGTCGGTCTACTGCCGCGATCCCGACGGCAACCTGATCGAGATCGCGACCTACTAGAACTTCGGGCGGCGCAGCGGGACGTCGATCCACATGCCGGCGCCGGCCGCGAAGCGTGCGGCCTCGTCGGCGCGGCGGCGTTCGATCGCGTCGTGGAGCGTCGCGCGGTCGTCGGCGGTGCGGATCGGGCTCGCGAACTCGCCGTGGGGAAGGGCGGCGGCCGGGTCGATGGGGAGCGTTTCGCGGGCGGCGAGGTCGGGGATGCGCACGACCGCGGGGGCCGGGAGCGGAAGCGCCTCGCTCGCCGGCGCGGCCGGCGCGAGCGCGAGGGCGGCCGCGGTGGCCAGCGTCGTGACGGTCCAGCGCGTCGCCATCAGATGTACCCCAGCTTCGGATAGGTGGTCCCGACGATCGGCCGCGGGTCGGCGCCGAGCGCGCCGATCAGGTCGGAGATGTGGTTGCGGAAGTCGACCGAGATGACGGGATTGCCGTCGTGGTCGAGCTTCGTGAGGTCCGGGTAGTTGCCGTAGACGCCCGGCTTGACCGGATCGCCGACGACGAACCCGACCTGCGCCGTCCCGTGATCGGTCCCGGCCGTCGAGTTGGCCTGCACGCGGCGCCCGAAGTCGGTGTACGTCATGACGACGACGTTCTGCGAGAGCGAGTTCGCCGCGAGATACGCGTAGAATTGCGCGATCGCGTCGGACAGCTCGCCGACGAGACTGGGATGGAAGCCCGGCGCGTTCTGCTGCGAGTGCGTGTCGTAGCCGCCCTGCGAGGCGAAGTACGCGCGCGACGGCGCACCGGCTTTGATCAGCCGCGCGATCTGCAGCAGCTGAAACTTGAGACCGCTCTTGGCGACCGAGCCGTATCCGGTCCCGGGCGCCGTCGTCGCGTAGCCTTGCACCGCGGTGACGTAGCCGGTCGTCGCGGAGGCGAGCGAACGCGCGAACTCGCCGGCGCTCGACGGGAGCGCATAGCCGTCGTCGGTCGCGAGCGCGGCGAGCCGCGCCGTCGCGTCGGAGCCCCCCGCGCCGCTGGGAACGCTGAAGTTTCCGATATCGCCGCCGAGGACGAGCGGCGTGTTCTGCACGCCGTGCATGATCGTCGGCGCGCTGTAGTTGAGCGAGACCGTCGGCGGGATCGCGCCGCCGCCACCGAGCGTGTCGAAGGCCTGCCCGAGCCAGCCGAGATTCGTGTAGCCGAGC
>JAFAMK010000292.1 GCA_019233415.1 Vulcanimicrobiota bacterium | reverse complement strand
CCGCCGGAACGTACCACGTCCAGCCGGCGCGGCCGGCGAACCGTTCGGCCGCGACCGCGGCGATGCTCGGCCGCACGTAGGCGGTCTCGCCGGTCAGCGCGCGCAGCGCGTCGGAGGCGATCGCGTCGAGGATCGTCAGCGCGCTGGTCGGGTTTCCGGGGAGCCCGATCACCGGCTGGCTCCCGACCGCGCCGAGCACGGTCGGCTTTCCCGGCTTGACGCGCAGGCCGTGGACGACCACGCCGGGCGCGCCGAGCCCGTCGAGCGCGCCCGGGACGTGGTCGCGCGCGCCGACCGACGAGCCCCCCGTGAGGACGACCGCATCGGCGACGGCCAGTCCCTCGGCGATCCGGGCCCGGATCGCGTCCTCCTCGTCGATCGCGCGGGGAAGGTGGACGACCTCGCACCCGAGCGCGGCGAGCCCGCCGGCGACGGCCCAACGGTTCGAGTCGCGAACTTGCCCGGTCCCCGGCCGTTCGTGCGCATCGACCAACTCATCCCCGGTCGAGACGACCGCGACGCGTGGCCGGCGATACACCTGCACGGCCGTCTGCCCGAGTGTCGCCAGGACCGACAGCTCGGCGGCGCCGATCCGCCGGCCGGCGCGCAGCACGAGGTCGCCCGCGGTCATGTCGTCGCCGCGCGGGGTGAAGTAATCGCCCGCCGCCGGGGCGAGCGCCGGAACCAGCTCGTCGCCGTGCTCGGTCGCGTCTTCGACCGGTAGCACCGCGTCGGCGCCGGGCGGGAGCACGCCGCCGGTCGGGATGCGCATCGCCTCGCCGACGTGGAGCGGGCCGGGCGGGGCGGCGCCCATGCGAATCGTACCGACGATCCGGCGCGGCGCCTCGCCGTCGGCGGCGCGGACCGCGAAGCCGTCCATCGTCGCGCGGGCGTCGGCCGGATAGGCGGCGTCCGCGACCGCGTCCCGGGCCAGGATGCGACCGAACGCGCCGTCCAGGCCGACCGGCTCGACCCCCAGCGGGCGCAGACCGACCGCCGCGAGGTAGGCCGCGATCGCCTCGGCCGGCGCGGAGAGCCGATCGGTTTCAAAGGTCACACCTGCTCGCAGCGCTCGCATTCCGGCCGCTTCGACACGGAGGGTGCCCCCGCCATCGCGAAACGGGCCAGGTGCAGTCATGGGTGCGATCCGAGGCCGTCGCGGCGGTTTTGGTCGTCTGGGTCTTCGCGCGTCTCGCGACGCGCCGGCCAGTCCTCCACCACTGGTTCTTCGTGTTCGCGGTCGCGGGCGCGAGCGCGGTCTTCGGCGACGTCAGCGCATCGCTCGACGGACCGGCGCGCCTGGTCGCGCGCGTCCTCGGCGCGTTCGCAGGGTTCGCGGCGGTGACGCTGTTCGTCGACGGGCTGCGGCGCGAGAGCGGCGTGCGCGGCCTGCCGCCGCCGCTCCTTGCCGGCGCATTCGCCGGCTGCGCCGCCGCCGCCGTGCTGCTCGGCGCGCTGCCCCCGGAACGCGCTCGCATCGTGCTGGGGGTCGTCGTCGCGACGATCTTGCTCAGCGCGGTCGACCCGCTGCTGCGCGCCTCGCGGCGCCGCGCCGGCTCGGTCGCGATCGCGATCGGAATTGTCGTCTACGCGCTCGGCCGCACGGTGCTGGTGATCGCGCACGTGCGCGGCCTGGACGTGAACGCGGT
Source organism: Vulcanimicrobiota bacterium (assembly GCA_019233415.1). Classification (GTDB taxonomy): domain Bacteria; phylum Vulcanimicrobiota; class Vulcanimicrobiia; order Vulcanimicrobiales; family Vulcanimicrobiaceae; genus Vulcanimicrobium. The sequence goes on along the minus strand of JAFAMK010000292.1, from coordinate 818 downwards.
CGGCCGCGTCGCGGACACGGCCTCCATCCTGACCTTCGGCGTCGCCTTGTTGGTGTACGGCCTGCAGGGGTTGCGCGAGTCGCGCCGCGCGCGCGGGGCGGTAGGACACCGTCGGACCGTCGCGTAACGGCGGGCGGCTGTGCTGAATCTCGATCTCCTGCGGCGGGAACCCGACCACGTCCGGGCCGCCGCGCGCCGCCGCGGGCTCGGCGCGGAGTTCGTCGACCGCGTCCTCGACCTCGACGTCGCGCGGCGCGCGCACATCGTGCAGATCGACGGACTGCGCCAGTTGAAGAAAGCGCTGAGCGCCGAAGTCGCCAAAGCCGCGGACAAGAAGGCCGCCGCCGCCGCGGTGCGCGAGGAAAGCGCGAAGCACGACGCGCGGATCGCCGCGCTCGAAGGCGAACTCGACGTCTTCCAGCGGCAGATCGACGCGGAGCTGTCGGAGGTGCCGAACCTACTCGACGGTTCGGTTCCGGACGGGAGCGACGAGCACGCGAACGTCGTGCAGCGCACGTGGGGCGAACCACCCGCGTTCGACTTCGCGCCGAAGCCGCACTGGGAGCTCGGCGAGGCGCTCGGGATCGTCGACTTCGAGCGGGCCGCGAAGCTCTCGGGCGCGCGCTTCTCGGTGCTGCGCGGACCCGGCGCGCGGCTCTCGCGTGCGCTCGCGGCGTTCTTCCTCGACCGTGCCGGGCGCAACGGCTACACCGAGATCGCACCGCCGCTGCTGGTCACGCGCGCGACGATGTGGGCGACCGGCCAGCTTTCGAAGTTCTCCGACCAGATGTACGCGTTCGGCGAAGGCGACGAAGCGC